>NZ_LRDR01000060.1:0-503 GCF_001541635.1 Acinetobacter sp. LMB-5
CGTTGTTAAAGCACGGCACTTGCGCTGGTGATGAACAGAGTTACCTCAAGAAGCTTGAAATGTGGCTAAACAATCGAGACCACCAGCAGGAAACAAGAAGCACGCTTGCCTCCCCTGCGTTCTTAGAGTTGCCAACCGCTAAGCGCATCATGAACCTGATGTCGATTGCGCAGAACCTGTCGTCTTGGAGCATGGTGTACGAAGGTGCTGGCGTTGGTAAGACGAAGGCGGCTGAAGAGTACCAACGTACACACAACAATGTTTGGATTGTGACGGCTTCACCGTTTTGTAAAACATCGGCCTATGTAATTGGCGAGCTAGCTGAGCAGCTAGGTGTTCGTGGATGCCGCACGATTGCCACTCAAACCAAAGCGGTCGCTAAAGAGCTCGTAGGTCGCAACGGCCTTGTGATTATCGACGAGGCGCAATACCTCAGCGACGACACGCTAAACGGCATTCGTATCCTGATTGAAGGTAAAGCTGGCGGCATGCTGCTTGGTAAC
>NZ_LRDR01000061.1:0-497 GCF_001541635.1 Acinetobacter sp. LMB-5
ACATTTTCTGGCGCAAGCGCTTGAGCAACGGCTTCGACCGTCAGGCGCTCCTGGTCGTAAAGCTCAGACAAGACTTTGAGGCCCAGTACCTGTTTCACCAGGTTATCAATCTTGGCTTTACGCTGACGGTTCATCAGCAAGAAGCGAGAGTGACCACCAAGGTTAGCCATGGCGCTGCCAACGCGATTAAATTGCGCTGAAAACTCAGCGTCTAATTTTTGCTTATCCATTACCATTCACCTTCTGCCCACAAATCGCTTAATGTCAGCATGAACTGCGCTTCTGCTGGAAGTGCAGAGTCATCCGCCAGCACGACGTTCTCACGAACATAATCACCTTTAACGAGTGCCGTAACCGACGTATCACCAGCGAATTGCTTACGAGTCACAATCGCCAAACGATAAGCCGCTGTTGCCGTGATGGTGCCGCCTGCGCCATCATCAATGTCTTCAGTCGGAATAGTGATGCCATCCCAACGACCCTGAATGCCTTCTTTG
>NZ_LRDR01000062.1:0-489 GCF_001541635.1 Acinetobacter sp. LMB-5
CACCAACTCTCAGATGTGTTCACATTGGTTTAGTGCAAGTCAATGGAAACTACCAAGTGAAAAGCAATACAAGCAATTGCAAGCCTTATTCAAAGCGAAAGCTGGAGAGTTAACTAAAAGCCATCAAGAGCTGCATACGCAGTACCAATCGTTGCAGGAAACTTACCAGACTTTGGTTAAAGAATATGATGATCTAAAAACTCAATATGAGACGCTTCGTCGCCCGTTCTCTGTCACGGCCGATGTGCCTTATATCGATGTCTGGCAATTTGAACCCGTGCAGTATTATCCTGGTAAACATCCATGTGAGAAACCTGCAGCAATGCTTGAGCATGTCATTACGACAAGTAGCCGAGAAGGTGATGTTGTACTTGATGCGTTTATGGGAAGCGGTTCAACAGGTAAAGCATGTTTAAAGCTGGGACGGCGTTTTATCGGTATCGAGTTTGAAGAAGAAACGTTTGATACAACGTTGAAGCAGTTACAAGC
>NZ_LRDR01000063.1:0-483 GCF_001541635.1 Acinetobacter sp. LMB-5
CCGCCGAGTAACGCGAACAAGAAAATGTTCACCAGTGATGTACTTGGCAAGGCTTCTGTAATCACGCCCGCTTTGGCTTGCGCGGTTTCTTGCGCCAGTAAGTTGTTGTCTTTGATTGAGACATAAACCGATTGGTTATCCAGCTCTACGTCACCCAACCAAGTATTCACTAGGTAATTGGCAGTAAGCGTGTTGCCCTCTTGATGCAGCCCTTCCAATTTGAAACTGTAATCGCTGGTTGCTTCATCGACACCATCAACCAATACTTCTGGTTTTTGCCAACCTTGTGAGTTAGTCAGTTTGATTTGCAGCTTAGATTGGTTTGCATCCCAGTTCGCTTCTGTCACTTCAACAAATGGTGAAGTTTGAGGCACACTGCTTACCGCCTGCGCGTAAGTGAACATCACATCTTCATCGACTTGTAGATCGGAAGGTAGGAAAGACAGTTGAATGTGGTAATCCGTCAGGACACAAATCGTTGTA
>NZ_LRDR01000064.1:0-475 GCF_001541635.1 Acinetobacter sp. LMB-5
CGAAGAGATGATGACTATGACATTTACAGTTAAGAATGTTGTTTTACACGAACTGCTACGTGATGAAGATAGTGGCGAGTTGCAGTTGCATCTGAACAATGGCAAGGCTCCGTGTGGTTTGAGCTCAGAGTTGCTGGTTCAGCAAATGAACACCACGTTCACAAGCAAATCAAGCAATGGATTTGGTTACTTTGATGATGAGTTCGCTGACTCTGATGTCGCTTGTTATGCCATTGACCATTTGGTGAAAGGCGATGCGTCGTTCCTGGCTATCTCAACCAAGCTGGCTGAAAAACTTCAAGAAGAACTTGTGAGATACCCATTTGCAGATTCTGGCGTGCTGGTCTTTGCTGAGTACGAGCTGTTAGCTACTCGTTACCTCATGATTGGTCTTGTTCCTAAAGTGCACTCATTGACCGCTAGCTCTGAATTGAAACTGGCAGATGTGGATTATCTTGACGCGACTCATATGGCC
>NZ_LRDR01000065.1:0-472 GCF_001541635.1 Acinetobacter sp. LMB-5
AACTTGGTGCGCTCATTTAATTGCCTTCATCAATTCTTTTTGAACCAGCTCAGCCTGTTCTTTTTGTTGCTCGTCGCTTAGGTACATAAATGGTCGCCCTGGTACTTTCACTTCATCGGCTCGGATATACAGCACGTAGAACACACCTTTATCTTTGCTCTTGTTGTTGCGGTTAAAACGACTTTTGATTTTTCGACCAATGCCTTTAGCGCCAACAGGTGCTCGCCCCATGACAGAGTTTGGACGCCAGAAAATCTTCCAGCCTTGCGCTTCCAGTCCTGACAACGTCTTGCGAACGCCATAGGCTTCGGTGCGCTTTTTGATACGCTTGTCAGCAGGAATGGTGAGCTTCTGCGCTTTTAACGGTTTCACGATGCCACCGTCATTAATCAGCGGTGCGTGCACCTTATTGGTCCCGATGCGGTATTCCCCTTGACCTGTTTGGTACGTAAGCGAAGCGTACGTCTCACCC
>NZ_LRDR01000066.1:0-462 GCF_001541635.1 Acinetobacter sp. LMB-5
ACCATTGGCATCGTGGTAAGGTCGATTGGATTCAAGTGCATCTTCATATGACACTTTGGCCAGTACTTGACTGCTAAGGCACAGAGCGGGCAGCAGTAGTAACAGTTTTTTCATTGGATAGCTCCTTTACTATTTACATTGGGTAAAGGCGTTCACTTCGCCTTCATTTTTGATTTCCAGATCTCCGGTGGTGAGTGATTTCACTCGTATCTCAAGACCAACTTGCCAGTAATCGGATGTTTGGCTGATAAGGTAGGGCTTTTGACTCCCCGTTAGCTGGTAATCTTTATTAATAAAGATCTTGCCCAGTCCTAATGCTATGTAGGGGTGGGTGCCTTCGGGGCATGAAGGTTTTTCTACGATATCGCCGTGAGCAACGGTGTAGATATCCACCAAACCTTGGCTGACGATCTTCTGCGTGCCATCTGAGTTCAAAATGGTCACATCATGAGCGTTGGTGAT
>NZ_LRDR01000067.1:0-461 GCF_001541635.1 Acinetobacter sp. LMB-5
GCATTAGCGGAGCGTGATGCAGAAGAGTTGCGCCAAAAGAGAGCGGTGCAACAGGAAAATGCGTATGTCAGTGACAGTTTATTGGCTTCTCAAGAGGCTCAGAAACACTCCCCGCAATACGCTGAAGGCAAAAGTATTGCTGAAATCTACGGGATCCCCGTACATACGGAAGGTTTAGCCTCTCAGCTGGCGTTGAGTGATTCTATTGGTTTGCAATGCTCTCTTGAAGAAGAAATGGCGAAGAACCATCAGCATGTAATGATTGTTGATCTTGAGGATGCTCATAAAATTTTGCATAACGTTTGGCTTGATGCTGGTAAAAACGTTGCTGCTCTTGCTATGAGTATCAATACAGTGAAATCATGGCTCAAACATGCGTTTGTGAATGGTACACGCATCAATATGGATGGGAAAAAATATCCGCTTAACTCGTTTAAGTCGATGCAAGCTGGCTTTAGCCC
>NZ_LRDR01000068.1:0-460 GCF_001541635.1 Acinetobacter sp. LMB-5
AACGAGTCTTGCGTAGGCGCGGCGCACCGCTTTGTCTTCGACTTCCACGTCCAGATAGACGCTGCGAATATCTTCCACAAAGCGCTCTAAATCGTTCACTTTGAGCGCTTCCAGTTGTGAGGTCGGCAGCTTTTGAACGCTGGCCACGCCCACCACTTCTTCGCCGTTTTTCACGCCAATGACATAAGGCTCAATTTTGGATTGGGCGCCGATGTATCCGGTGCTGCCTACGGCAATCGCGGCGATAAACATCGAAAAAAAAGCGCACATTTTCCAATCGTGCGCCTGTTTCACTACGCTGCCTAAGCGTTCGTCCCACTCTTCGCGGGCGCGTTGATACAAGATGGAGTAGTCCGATGGACTCTCAGGATTAGACATATTGTCACCTTATGATAAGTGGTCGTAAGCTTCTGATAGCGCGTCAATCAAAACCTTCAATGCGTCTTTATTGGGGCAACAC
>NZ_LRDR01000069.1:0-449 GCF_001541635.1 Acinetobacter sp. LMB-5
AAGAGTTGAGTCTTATCGTCTTGCGCTTTACCTTCACCATTAGCGTAGATGGCGTCAGTTGCCTTGCTGTAGCTCACTTCAGCAGAAAGGGCCACTTGTGGATGGATTGTAGTGGTCAACTAAATTTGGCCACGGTTTTAGAGTTTTCCCAATACAGTCGTTCTGATTCATTGGGTGTCAGACCACCATTATATTGATGTGGCCTGAGTTGGCTGTAATAACCCGTGATGTATCGAGTTATATTCTCTTTTGCTTCGCTAAAATTCCGATAACCCGACACGGGTATCCATTCTGTCTTTAGACTTCTGAAGAACCGTTCTATCGGACTGTTATCCCAGCAATTACCACGCCTAGATAAGCTTTGTTTGATTTGATAACGCCACAACAGTTGTCGAAAAAAACGACTTGTGTAATGACTTCCTTGGGGTCCGCTTGGAAAACGGAAAATA
>NZ_LRDR01000007.1:0-299630 GCF_001541635.1 Acinetobacter sp. LMB-5
GTCATCATCATCGTCATCACGGCTACGACCTCGGCCTCGTCCGCCTGAACGACCACCACGATCGTCATCATCATCGTCATCGCGGCTGCGACCACGACCTCGTCCACCTGAGCGGCCACGATCGTCATCATCATCGTCATCACGGCTACGGCCACGACCTCGTCCACCTGAACGGCCTCCGCGATCGTCATCATCATCATCGTCATCACGGCTACGGCCACGACCTCGTCCGCCTGAACGGCCACGATCGTCATCATCATCGTCATCACGGCTACGACCTCGGCCTCGTCCGCCTGAACGACCACCACGATCGTCATCATCATCGTCATCGCGGCTGCGACCACGACCTCGTCCACCTGAGCGGCCACGATCGTCATCATCATCGTCATCACGGCTGCGGCCACGGCCTCGACCACCTGAACGGCCTCCGCGATCGTCATCATCATCGTCATCACGACTGCGACCTCGGCCTCGGCCACCTGAACGACCACCGCGATCGTCATCATCATCGTCATCATCACGGCTGCGACCACGACCTCGTCCACCTGAACGGCCACCGCGATCGTCATCATCATCGTCATCACGGCTGCGGCCACGGCCTCGTCCACCTGAACGGCCACCGCGATCGTCATCATCATCGTCGTCATCACGGCTGCGGCCACGGCCTCGTCCGCTTGAACGACCACCGCGATCATCGTCATCATCATCGTCGTCGTAACGGCTTCGGCCTCGACCACCTGAGCGGCTACCGCGATCGTCATCATCGTCGTCATCATCACGACCGCGGCCACGACCATTACGGCCATCATTTTTATGGCTTAATGCACCCGCTTCACGCGCTTCTTCAGACGTAAATTCATGAGCGTTACCACTTGCATGGGCTGCTCGGCCAGCTTCACGAGCTTCTTCAGAGGTAAACTCATGTGCATTACCACTCGCGTGAGCAGCTCGCCCACCTTTGCTGGCTATTTCTCGTACTCTTTCAGGATCCATACTTGCAAATCCACGATTTGAAGTACCTGTTCTATTGTTATCATCATCTTCATATCTAGTATTAGCCATAGTTATATCTTCCTATATTTAATTATAGTCACTACCGCTTTTAGTTAACGGATTTAATAACAATAGAATATCTATAATATTTTCCCACCCAAGTGATGTATCAATCCTTTTAAATGTATATCAATCAAAAAATGAAATTTCTTATAAACATATTATTTTTAAAATATTTTAAAAATTTTAATTATTAATAATTTTACTCTTTAAATATTGGATATACTCATTATTACCTAAGGGCACACTACAATATATTTTTACAAACACAGTTAAAATATTTTAACTGATAACAAAAAATTTCAAAATGTACAAAACAGTAAACTAACACAACATCAGATCTATTGAGAAAATAACAAGCAAACAATTATTTTAATTAAAAAACAATAACATATATCATTACATTTTCAGAATTAATTTACTTGAGAGATTAATATGAATATTTAAAACTATTTTTAATAAGATGGTTTGAGTAACTTAACTATGCAATTAAAAAATCAACAGTCAGCTCTACAATATATCCATATTTCTATCCCTGAAATTTTACTAGGACATATTAAGTCCAAAAACTCATGGCAGGACTATGACAAAGAATGGAGCTATAGATTAGACCCACCTCATGCAAGTCATCCCTTCCAAAGAGACTTATATATTATTAAATCAAAAAATATAAAACATGAAGATATAAAACTGTTGCTAGATAATATAGCTATTAAAAATAATAAAAATTCAGAAAATATAGATGGAGCAAAAGAAATTATTAAAAAAATATTAGATTTATCTAATAATATACCGATAGAAAACTGGTTAGAGGATACAGGAAATAGATCTATTATTGAAAGTATGATTGATAAAAACAAAATCAAGGTAATCGATATTATTTAATCCTTAAATATAAAAATATTTTTTTACATCCTTACAAATAAAATAACAAAGACAACTTATTAAAAAATTCATTTTACTCACATTTACGCGGTAACAGCTCACTATATGAAAATTAGATATTACAACTGAGGTATTTAAAATGGAAAACTCAACAAACCAGTATCCAACATCTGCCCCCGCACAAGTTCAATCTCATCAACCAGGTGATCAGGAAAAAATGCACCCTGAACCTGAAATAATAAAAAGTACCCATAAAGGTAGCGATAAGCTAAAAGATAAAGTTGCCGTTATTAGTGGTGGCGATAGCGGTATAGGTCGTTCTGTCGCAGTATTGTTTGCTCGTGAGGGCGCTGATATTGCGATACTTTATCTCGAAGAAGATCAAGATGCCGAAATCACTAAACAACTCGTTGAAAGAGAAGGACAACATTGCCTTTTATTAAAAGGTGATATTTCTGACCCAGATGTTGCAAAACTCGATATTGATAAAGTTCTACAACATTACGGCAAAATTAATATTTTAGTGAATAACGCTGGTGTGCAATATCAACAAAAAGAAATTGAAAGTATTAGTAATGAGCAATTAGAAAAGACATTTAAAACTAATATTTTCCCAATGTTTTATCTTACTAAAGAAGCCATTCCTTATATGGAAGAAGGCGACAGTATTATTAATACAACCAGTATTACTAGCTATCAAGGCCATGATGAGCTCATTGATTATGCAAGTACCAAAGGTGCGATTACAACTTTTACGCGTAGCTTATCGAACAATTTAATGAAACAGAAAAAAGGAATTCGGGTAAATGGTGTTGCGCCAGGACCCATCTGGACACCCTTAATTCCAAGCAGTTTCGATGCAGAAACCGTTAAAGAGTTTGGTAAAGACACCCCAATGGGAAGAATGGGACAACCAAGTGAAGTTGCTCCCGCCTATCTTTTCCTTGCCTCTGATGATGCAAGTTATATTACAGGTCAGGTCATTCATGTAAATGGTGGTCAAATCGTAAATGGTTAATCCCTAAGATATAAAAAAGCCCTGAAAGTTAAAGCTTTCAGGGCTTTTTTGTTTGTTAAGCAGGTATGTGAGCAGCTATTTGTTCTCGTGACCAAACACGATGAGCCATAATCAGATTTTTGAACTTTTCAGCAATCGGCTGGAATTCATCTCCAACTAGAGTACCTTCATCAGGAACTAAACCTAGCGGTTCAAGTAAATCAGATTTATTACCTAAAAATGCAATTGGTTTTAAATGCTTGTAGGCTTCTAATAGATAATGGCGAGTTACTCCGTCTTGCATGACAGCGTTTAAGTTATCGCCATCAGGAATGATTACCGCATCGTAAGCAATTGAAGGTTCAGCCATTTGCATGCCATCAGCCGTAATAATATTGTCTTGATGATCTTTTACAGGAGCTAAGCTTGGCGCTAATAAATGAAGAGTCACCCCTTCTTTAATTGCCCAGTTTTTCATAGCTTCTAATGCATCAGATTTGACTAAATTATGGATGAGTACTGCAACTTTTCGACCTTGAATATCTTGGGGCGGGAAAGCTAAGAAAGATAATTTAGCCGATTTTTCAACTGCAGTTTTTTTATAATCTAGCGTCAAATCAGGCACTTCAATTCCTAAATTAGCGCCTACTTGTCGTGCTAAGTCGAGATCAATATTTGCCAAAATTTGTTGAACTTGGCGCTCACGGATGTGTTTTCGTTGCACTTTACTTAACTCAAAAGTATAGGCATCGACCACATGCTTTTGCTCATGAGGGGCAAGACTCTTGTAGTAAAGGCGCGGTTGTGAAAAATGATCAGAAAAAGTTTCACTTCTTTGACGGAGTTTATGTCCGCTAATCTGTTCAGGATAGCTTTCAAAACCACCATTTGAAGCAGCAGGTGGCGTTTCGGCTGGCCAATCATTATCAATTGAGTTTGGTTGATATGAAGCCTGCCCTTTATGAATCGTATGCTGGTGAATACCATCACGTTGATTATTATGGAATGGACACACAGGTTTATTGATCGGAATTTGATGGAAGTTTGGTCCACCTAAACGGCTTAACTGGGTATCGGTGTATGAAAATAGTCGTGCTTGTAGAAGCGGGTCATTTGTAAAATCAATTCCCGGCACAATATGTCCCGGACAGAAAGCCACCTGCTCTGTTTCTGCAAAGAAATTATCAACATTTCTGTTTAAAACAAATCGGCCGATTGGTGTCACTGGAACCAACTCTTCAGGAATAATTTTTGTCGGGTCCAATAAGTCGAAGTCAAAGTTCATCTCGTCTTCTTCTTCAACAATTTGTACACCGAGCTCCCATTCAGGATAAACCCCATTCTCAATCGCTTCATAAAGATCGCGACGGTGGAAATCCGGATCTTTACCAGCAAGCTTTTGAGCTTCATCCCAAACTAAAGCGCTTAAACCTTGTTTAGGGGTCCAGTGGAATTTCACAAAATGTGATTTTCCTTCGGCATTAATGAGACGGAATGTATGAACCCCAAACCCTTGGATTGAGCGTAAATTACGTGGAATTGCACGGTCTGACATAGCCCAAATCACCGCGTGTGCTGACTCAGGTACTAAAGACACAAAATCCCAAAAAGTATCGTGTGCAGTTGCTCCTGTTGGTATTTCTGTATCTGGTTCAGGTTTTACTGCATGAACAAAGTCTGGAAACTTAATCCCATCTTGCACAAAAAACACAGGCGCATTGTTGCCGACTAAATCAAAATTACCCTCTTGAGTATAAAATTTAATGGCAAAACCACGAATATCACGGACCGTATCAGCAGAACCACGTGGGCCCTGCACTGTTGAGAAGCGTACAAAAATTGGAGTTTGAATGGTTGGGTCAGTCAAAAAACCAGCTTTTGTTAAGCGCTCATTTCCTTCATAAGCCTGAAAGTAACCATGAGCACCCACGCCACGTGCATGCACAATACGCTCAGGAATACGTTCATGGTCAAAATGAGTAATCTTTTCTCGTAAAATAAAATCTTCTAATAGTGTCGAACCGCGAATACCTGCTCTTAAACTATTCTGGTTATCAGCAATTTTAACCCCTTGATTTGTGGTTAATGCTTCATTGGTTGCATCGTCTCTGACTGAGTCTAATTGTTCAGTTTTTTGGGTAGTATTGGCTTTATTTGCAGCATCAGCACCAGCCATTTCACTTGTTTTATTTGTTGATTTAACATTATCAGTCATGTTCATTACCTATGTTTTAAAGTTAAACGTGGGGTGAATTAAAAACTTCAAGAGTTAGTTTTGTTAAAGGAACTTAAATATGGAAAAAGGAGCTCGACATATTTACGTGTGCTCCAAAGCCCAATGCTTTTATGGTGTGAATCTGGAGCCAAAAACGGAGTCAGCTTGCATATTTTTATGGCAAGATCAGGTGTCTGACGTATACGCTCTTGGAGCGCATCAAGTTCGCCATCAGAAATATAGCTAAACAGATAATCTTGAATACGCTGGCTATTCTTTAATTCCCTGCTATAAGCCAAGAAGTTAGAAGAATGATCACTACCTGCAATCCAGTCATGAATAATTTGTCGTTCTACAGGGTTAAATACCCCAAACATTTTTCCATTTTCTTCATTAATCATCCGCCAGAACACACTCTGCTCAGGGTCGGTATTAAATTTAATCCATTTGTGATCAATAAGATGTGTAACCAAGCCTTTAACGTCTTCTGGGTTTGATAACCATTGGTTAATGGTTTTACATCCAAACTGTCTAGTTTCGTTATGAATAAGCTGCCCCACGAGCGCTTTTCTTTTTAAAATTTTAAGGACTAAATCTTCAAGATTTAAATTTTTAATAATTTTTGAAGAAGAAACACCATGATTATTAAGAGCAAAACCACGTTTTAATTTATTAAAGAAAGCCTCTTTATCTCTGTATTTATCATAAATATTTTCTATAACTTTAATTGCTTTATCTGCATGTCCGTTATCAATATTGTCGATAGTGATGTGCAAATTAAAATATTTAGAATCAATACCCAGTTCAGCAAGTTCATAATTACTGATGAGTAGATGCAGTGGTAGTTGCTCATAACCTAAATTGAAGCCGACAATTTCGGGAATAAACTCTGGTGGAGCATAGCCAAGCGCCAGCTGAATCACGGCATTATGATAGTATTCATCCTCTAAAAGCAGATCAAAACTATCAAGCCCCAGACTACGTAATAAGTCATCATAAATACAGACATGATTTGCTTTCGGCTCACCAAGTCCCAGCTCTTCTAGATAAGTAATAATAAGGTCATGAAAAACCGGATCGTTCCAGTAGTGAACTGAGCTATAGAGCCATGCACCGTCGACCTTTTTAGTTGGAGAGACCTTAATCAAAAATTCAAATGCCTGTCCGACATTCTGGAAATACTCTCTCTCACCCCCACTTTGTCTACGGTTTAGATAAGCCTGAAATAACTCACAATTTTGTTTATTGTCATTTTCACACCATTCTTTAACTGTATTTATAGTTGCAGGAAAATCAATTTCCTTTTGATCTATTTTATCTATTTCTTCATTAAGAAAATCTCTTGCTTTCTTCTCTTTTTCAAAACTAGAAATATCAGGATCAAGGAAAAAAACAAATAATTCGTAATAGTTCTGTTGATTATCTTGTAATAAGTCTAATAATCTTTTTTTCACTACAACAGGCATTTCTATTCTCCTTTAGTGAGATATAAATTACCATACTTTAACTGAACAATAATCCCAGCCTATCTTTGTTATATTACGTTATTAAGAAACAACTCATAATTTTAAAAACTTTATATTTCAACAACATAAAAAATAACACAAACTTACATTCTCACCTTTAGAATAATTTAACTATATGTTTTTATAAAAAATATATAAACAATAAACTATATTTACAATTAACTTACCTTTAAAATTATAAAGACTAAAAACTTAACAAAAAGAAATTAAAAATAATCCTATAACTAAATTAAAAACAATTGTAAGGAGAATACAAATGTTTAACTCATGTTGTAAATTACTAGCACAAGAAAAAATTAAAATCGCTTTTTTTGAAAGTGCTTCGGCAGGTTATTTAGCTTATCGCTTTTCTTTGAGTCCCTATTCAGGTGATATTCTTATTGGTAGCTTGGTCAGCTACGACCTACGTGTCAAAGAAAATACACTTCATATTTCACCAGAACTCATTGAAAAATATACGCCTGAGTCGATGCAAGTCACTGTAGAAATGATCAAAAAAGGTAAAGAACTTTTACATGCCGATCTTTATATTGCCTGTACCGGGTTATTAAAAAAAGGAGGTTCTGAAACTCAAGAAAAACCTGTAGGTACCTTTTTTTATTCCATTTATTATAAAGATAATTTTTATAATTTCAGACGTATATTTAAAGGATTACCCTATCTTAAACTTAGACAACTGCTCTATTACATTAGTCAAGATATCGAATCTATAATATTAGATAATAAAAAATAGCTTTCCTTCATAAAAGATAACAAATACATATTTAGAAATGATCATAGCTTTTATTTAACCTCTATGTACCCAAATGTAATTTTAACTATATTCATATTAATTATGTTTAATCATTAAAATTACATTTTATAGAAATCAAGGTTTTATTTAATTTTTAAATTTACATTTAAATATAGGGTAACACCCCAACGCTACACATTAAAAATTTTCATGTTTTAATGAACCTATCTGAAGCTCTCAGATAAAACACACATCATAAATGATATGAGGTAATTAAAGATGAGCACTACTAATAATCAAAGCAATCAACGCAATAATCAGCAGCAACAACAACAGCAAAACGACAACCGTAACAACCAGCAGCAACAAGGCAACCAACAGCAAAACGATCAACAGCAACAAAACAATCAGCAACAACAGCAAAATGACAACCGCCGCCAACAACAAGGCTCTAATCAAAAAGATTCAGGCCAACAAAACTCAAATAACAATAATCAGCAACGCTAATCCGTTGTTGAATTAAATGTCATTTGATGCGGTCATTCATTTTATTTAGGAAGGTGCCCTCACCTTCCTAAATTTAACATAAGCATAAAATTAAATAAGAGAAGAGGAAAAACTGATGACAGATCAAAATACAGACCATGCTCAACTTGTAGCTGGCGACCATAATTATTCTGACTCTCGCTGGCGGGAAAGTTATCTTACTCGACCTTATTATCAAGAAGCTCAATTAACTACGCCAGATCTGGATTATGATCGTGATTTTTCTGCAGCTTATGAACTAGGTCACCGTGCCCGTTCAGAATCTAAAGAAGGAACTCAGTTTGAAGAGATGGAAGGTAGCTTGCAACAAAAATGGGAAGAGCTCAAAGCTGAGTCCCGATTAAAATGGGAACATGCAAAACAAGCCATTAAAGATGCATGGGATGACATGTAACATCCTTAATTGGTCCAAAGCATATAGCTTATTTCCTATTGGCCCTGGGAAATAAGCTTTTTTATTATTTGAAGTATTTATATTAGAAAAACGGCGGCATATTAAAATTATTACTAAGATATTGATTGGCTTGATTCGGATCATCAAAAATTTCTTTTTTAAATTGTACATCCGGCGTTGTAGAAAGAGTATGTGTTGGCTTGATCGTAACTTCTACTACATATCTGTTTTGTTCTTGCTTGGCTTTCACAGCATAAATTTCAGAATCATTAATGCAAGTTCCATCAGTAAAATATACAAACATACCGCCACCTTATCTCTTAACTAAAGTTACTGGTTTTTCCCATTTATTTAACGTAAAAGCCTAGCAATAGACTTGAGCCGTACGTAAACAAAATTTCAGTTTTGGTTTTTCTTAAAATATTCAATAATTTCTTCCCCGTTATTCACGGGAGTTTCTTTAGCAGGATATGTTTCTTCATAAGCATATGCAGGTAATGCAACTTTATCGCGAATTGGCGGTAACTTTTCTTGGCCACCTGTGGTAATACGCTCAATAAAACCTGCAAGCCACAATACAAATTCTTGTGTGTTTTTACTCTTCGGAATAATACTTAAATCTAATTTAATTTTAGATTCCTGAAGAGGCTTAATCAGCAATTCAGCAAAATCAATATAATTGTATAAAAGTTTAAGTTTTGTCCCCTTAATCTCATGTCTAAGCTCAATCATTAAATTGTTAAGATCTTCCATAGGATCATCTACAAACCCTTTTTTTTCCTTAACATTTTGATAGATTTTCTCAGCTAATTTTAAGTACTGGGGCATATCCTTACCTTTAAAAATTGTTTTCACTAAAATGAATTTTGGATGAATATAAGTATTTATTGTGTTTATTTTATTAATTTTTTGAAACTATAATTTACTGAGGAAACAATTCAATAACAACAAATTAATATAAAGGCTATAACACACTAATTTATTGATTAATTTTATATTTTTATATAATTGCTTTTTTTATTATGTTACATATATGATAGAAAATAACGATAAGAAAACCCACATAAATGTGAGTTTCCTTAAGCGAAATAATTATGAGTTTTTTTCCATTTGTTGAGTAGTTGCTGGGTCATTCGAGCCATGTGTTCCATCATCATCTGTTGAATTTCGATCTTGGCATGCACTCATACCCATTGCGATTGCAACTACCATACTCACTGCACAAAAAATTCTTAACATTGAGGTCACCCTTATAAATCTTAAGATGTAGGCTTATGAATAACATTATCTTATGTTGGCCTACCGCTGTGGTTCTCTTAAGTTTTGTAGGTTGTGCAAGCTTTTGTAAAAATCTAAATAATATAAATGTTAAAAAATTACTTTTCTTGCAATTGATATTTTAATTAAAATTTGGCAACGGCTATTTATTTAATTACATGATATTCATAAAATCAAAATTTCCCGCTCTTTTTTGACTTATGTTGAAATAAGTCATTACTTGCAAACACTATATAAATAAACAATTAATAAATATTTGATATATAAACATTAAAAATTATTTTTTAACCTCTATTGAACCATTATTCAATATTTTCAATTCTAAATAACTCATTATTTTATTAATGAAAATTTAAAAATATTAATATTTGTTTATATAAACCAATCTTTTATTTTTGCAATTGACCCGCTTTAAGGCTCAGCTTATGATGCTCCGGCTGACCTATTTTGTCAGTCGGTTTTAGCAGACCGTCTACCTAAGCGCACTAAAAACAAGTTTTTTGGTGTGTAGCCCCTCGTGCCTTTGACGGAGGAACGGGAGTGGGACACCTTCGGGTGTGCTGGTTTCTTAGGTATCAGTCTGCTAACCCTCTTTCGTTTCACCACCATAATTAATAGCAGTGATTGGGCGCAACTTCTTTCATCAAGGAGTCTCTAATGACTATTATTTTATATCGTGTTTTTTCTTCTACTCTTCATCACGTTATCGACTTAACTGAAACTATTTTCAAGAAAATATCCTACAGTTTTATGTTTCTGCTTTCCTACCTTTTCAGAGTAAATATTTCCATATTTAACGCTCGATAAAGACTAGAAAATTTCTATAAACATGACTTAACGATAACAACAACCAATGAAGAGCAATAATGATGTTTTTTTTATATCGTATTGTTTTAATCTGCACCCTATTAATAAGTTCTATAAGTTTATTAGGTTGCAGGTCTATCAGTAAAAATGAATTTAATACACATTGTGTTTGGGCAGGTCGTGCACTTTCACAATGCAACTGTATTTATAACTCTTTAGAAAAACATTATTCGCCGCAGTTTGTAGAGAACTTACCCAAAGTAAGCTTACAAAATATTAATGCGAATATGCACTTTGTGGAAACTATGAATGAAACTATGCACCAATGTCAGTTAAGCGCAAGAAAAGACTCAATTAACTAACTTTTGCATGCTCTACCAAGAAATCTAAAAAAGCCCTTACGCGCTTAGGGACATATTTATCATGTCCTATCCAAACAGCATGAAATTCTTCTGAAGCCTTGATATTCCAGTCTTCAAGGATTTTGACCAACTGTTTTTGTTCTAAAGCTTTTTTGACTTGGAATTGGTTAAGCTGTGCAATACCAGCACCTGCGAGCGCTAACTGCAAGATGGCTTCTCCATGATTTATTCTTAAAACCTTAGTGGGAGCAAGTGTGATTTCTTGATCGTCTTTTTTAAAAAGCCACGTTTTATTTTGACGTTGGTAACTTACGTCTAAAAGCTGATGTTCGTATAACTCTTCTGGATGCTGCGGATAACCATTCTTTTCAATATAGGTAGGTGAACATACATAATGTTTCTGAGTGCTTCCGAGTGAGCGAGCAACCAAATTTGAGCTTTTCAAAGGTCCTGTGCGAATTGCGATATCAATTCTTTGCTCAACTAAATTAATGACTTCATCACTCAAATGAGCTTCTAATTCAATTTGTGGATAGCACTCGTTAAATAGAGAAATACAAGGCAATAAAAAGTGTGTCCAATATGAAAGACTGGTATGAATTCTAATACGCCCTTGCGGCATGTGATTTGCAGTAACAGATTGTTCTAGTTCATCCAGATTATTAAGTATTTGAATGCCTTGCTCATAAAATTGGCATCCTTCACTGGTAAGCTGAAACTGGCGTGTTGAACGGTTCAGTAGTCTGACGCCAAGTCTTTTTTCTAAGCGTGAAATTAACTTACTCACAGCAGACGGCGTCATGTCACAAGCTCTTGCGACTGCTGAAAAGCTTCCTAACTCGACCACTCGAATAAAAATTGCCAACTCCCCAGACCGATTAATATCAAAATATGACATAACAAAATCTATTTATGAATTTCATTCACAAATCTTATTCCGCTTATGTTGCTATAACAAGCCAGTAATTTGTTTCAAGATAACTTTAATTCGTTTTAAAGAGTTCACGAGATGAAACTTTATCAATCGGCCCTATTCTCTCTTGTCTTATTTTCTACTGTAGTGCAAGCAGAAGTACAAAAGAGCCAGTGGGTTACCACTTGGACAGCCAGCCCACAAAAAGTCTGGAATAAAGATTTCGTTTTCCCGACCAATATTCCCGGTCAAATATCTAATCAGACCATTAAACAAATTAGTCAAATTAGTTTAGGTGGTGAAGCTATTAGACTCGTTTTTACCAATCAATATGGCGATCAACCGCTCTATATTGATAAAACTACCGTGGGGCTAGTCAAAGGACAAAGTCTTAAATCAAAGAATGCTTATCCAGTTTATTTCTCTGGAAAGCTTAAAGCACAAATTTTACCAGGCAAACAACTGATGAGTGATCCAATTCAGCTCCCTGTTCCAGATCATGCGCAGTTAATGGTAAATACCTTTATTCAAAAGCCCACTACATTTAAAACTTTTCATTGGGATGCGAAACAAACCAGTTGGCTCATTACGGGCAACCAGACTGCGAATTTAAATATGCCTAGCAGTGCCAAAACCACAACTGCACGATTATTATTGTCGGCTGTAGAAGTAAAACCGAAGCTTAAAGCACATGTTGTTGCAGTCATTGGAGATTCAATTACCGACGGTGCAACTGCAACTTTAGATGCAAATACGAGATGGACCGACTTTTTAGCTAAACGGTTATCGCCACATCAAATAGCAGTCATTAACAGTGGAATTTCAGGGAATCGATTACTTACAGACGGTATGGGTGACAGTGCTTTAGAACGCTTACAAAAAGAAGTATTTCAATATTCAGGTGTGAAAACATTAATTGTTCTGGTGGGTATTAATGATATTTCATGGCCCGGTACTGCTTTTGCACCTAAACAACAAATACCGAGTTTTGAAGCACTCACTCAAGGTTATAAACGTGTTGTAGATGAAGCACATCGCCAAGGTATTCAAGTGATTGGAGCAACCTTATTACCATTTTCGGGAGCTTTACCAAATACTCCTCTTGATAACTATTATCAGCCTAACAAAGATGAATTACGTCAGCGCATTAATCACTGGATCAGAACCAGCCATACATTTGACGGCGTACTTGATCTTGAGCAAGGTTTAAAAGACCCTAAGCATCCTGACCGATTAAATCCAATTTATGATTCAGGAGATCATTTACATCCGAATGACCGTGGGAATCAACAAATGGCAAATCTGGTTGATTTAAACGAATTAGTTAATCAATAAAACGTCCAGATACGGATAGGAATTTGTTTCCTACCCGTATCCATATGGATTAATTCCCCTCTAACTCGACATTAAGTTTTGGTGTAATAGGCTGTTTTTCAGTTGCATATCGTCTTAAAACCATGACGGCGAAAAGCGCTAAAATTGCAGGAATTGCGATCATCACAAAATTCATTTTATGTGGTAACTCTAAACCCAATAACAGGCCCGTTAAGATAGGTCCAACAATAGCCCCAATTCGACCTACACCAGAAGCACAACCAATTCCAGTAGAACGCACACTTAGTGGATAATATTGTGCAACGTAACTATAAAGAAGAATTGAAGTACCAATCGTTGCTGCTCCAGCCACAGTCACCAAACCATATAAAACATAGGCTGGTGACTTAAAACCTAAACCGACTAAAGCAACAACACCTGCCAGTAGCATTCCCATAATTACAGGTTTTAGATGGAATTTATCAGACAAAATACCGCCACCGATTGAACCGATCATTGCGCCAACATTTAGAGCAAGCAAGAACAAAATACTCTTTCCGAGTGAATAACCTGCTGCCAGCATGAGTTTTGGTAACCAGCTACTTAAGGCATACACCATGAGCAAGCACATAAAGAACACGAGCCAAAACATGAGTGTATTGAAAGCACGGCCTTGTTGAAATAATCCCTTTACAGAACTGCCTGTTGGAACATTATCTTCATTAAGCACTAAGTGAGTATTGATCGTTAGGTTTTGTTCAGGCGAAATTTTTTGAATAATGCGCTGTGCTTGTTCAGTTTTTCCTGTTTTAACTAAAAAAGTTAAAGATTCAGGTAAAAACTTCCAAATGACAGGTAATAAAAATAATGGAATACCGGCAATTAAAAACATAATTTGCCACCCCTGACTTTCAACCAAATAGCTACCGATCAATGCTGAAAGTATTCCCCCAATTGCATAACCACTAAACATACTCCCCACCAAAGTACTTCTTATACGTTTAGGCGCATATTCTGATGTAAGTGCAACTAAATTTGGCATAACCCCACCAATGCCTAGTCCCGCCAAGAACCGAAGTACCCCAAACTCAAGTGGGCTTGATGCAAAAGCACCTAAAAAGGTAAAACCACTAAAAAAAGTCACACAGATTAAAATTACCTTTTTACGGCCTATTTTGTCTGCCAATGTTCCAAAAAACATTGCCCCAAACATCATTCCGCATAGTGCCGTACTTGCTAACATCCCCGCCTGTACAGCTGTTAACGACCACTCTTGCATTAGCAAAGGCAGTACCACGCCATAAATCACCAGATCGTAACCATCAAAAATAATAATTAATAAACACCAAAGTAAAATACTCCAGTGAAAAGGGGTAAATCTGGCCTGATCAATAACTTCATTTACATTTAATTTAGATGTTGTCATTTACTCACCTCCTTTGTGAGATAAATTCATATTCAATTTTTTAAAACGACATACTGCACCTTAAAGAAAAAACAAATTATTCAAGGTTTTATTGAATAAATTAAAAGTCATAACTCGCCATCATATTGAAGCGGTTATCAATCCCGTTACGTCCATCAAAAGTTTCTCGTTCGCCATACACATATTCGACGCCCAAGGTAATTGGTTTGTATGGGTTATAAAGTGCATTCACCCAGCCCTGCCAAAGCTCTTTATTTTGGGTGGTGCTATTACGTTGTAATTCAGCAAAACGGTTATCATCTTTGGCTTTCATATAGCCGTAGCCTAAAGTCGAGCGAATTTGCGGTGTAAATTGATGAGTAATGCCTAAAGAAACGGTGTCAAATTCATTGCTATGCATATTGTTTTGATCATCTATTGCATAGCCGCTGTTAGTCCATAGCAGGAAACGCCCATCTCCTTTGACATGGTAATAATCGGCTTTGAGTAATGTATCGGGCGTAATTTGGTATTTACCGCCCAAGCCTACGCCCCAAGCGACTTCCTCATCATGATTAGTTCTCTTTTCGGCAACAAAACTACGTCCCGACAACATCGAGCCATTGGCAAATTTATGATTTAAGCGCCCTACCAACGCTGGTAAACGCATTTTATTATCTGGGTCTGAGGTCGCAGTATATTTCGGATCTTCAACCGATATTGCAAAGCTTGTATTTGCCGTTAAGTTATCGCTATAGCGAACTAGCGGTGATCTTAATAATGCACTGCCTACAAATGTGCCCGCATCAATCGTTTCCGGATAATATTCGGGTGCGATAAATGTTGACCACGTTTGACCGATGAGCCATTTATCAAAAGTTAAATAAGCATGGCGTATTCTAAACTGATCACGAGTGGCTGCCCCAAAGAAGTCCATTTCTAACTTTCCGCCCACATCACCCGCGGCTGTTGGGGTTTTAAAATTCAACCCGAAACGTGTCACATTAACCGTACTGTGCAACTGGTCTTTTTGTGCAGATTCTTCTGGCGTGTTTTCAAGTGGAACACCGCTAATATTGTTATACATGGTAGAAGCCCCCTTCATTTGATAAGAAGCATCTGCCCGTATATAACCGTATAAGTTAAATTCTGCGCCAGACTTAGTTAACACTTGTTTTGTAGGCTGAGCAGCTTGGGGCGTTGCAGAAGTTGTTAGCTCCACTCTTTGTTGCGATAAAGATTTTTGAGCTTGTATATTTGCTTGTAGCATAGCCCGTAATTCTTTTACTTCTTTGCGAAGTTGTGCTATTTCAGGATCTGTTTGACCTGCCAAAGCGGAAGACATAAACAGGGTCACAGAAACAGCCAACAGGCTTTTTTGAACCGTTGTATTTAAAACTTTCATCATGAAATTTTCCTTTTGATCTTTAATTAGACTTAAAGATCTCGACATCCTTTTTGTTATGTACCCATCTAAAATAGGTGCTTAAAATTTGTCTTTCTTTCACAAGAAAAACCTTCGATCATATTTTTTAGACAAAACCTCCCTAAAGCGGCCTGAAAACCACTTTTAATTTGTTTTAAGTAAAGCTAAATCTTCTAATTCTTTTCAGTTTTTATATTCTCTTCCTCATTGAGAATATGCAGGTTTTATATCCGTATTAACGCTTTCCCAAATCCATTATTTTTTTGCAATAAACCCTTGATACGTCAAAATTTGCGTATAAGGATGCACACTTTTAAAACCAGTTTTTTCTAAAAGTTTTATATATCCTTCAGTGGTTAGGCTAAAAAAGTCTTGCGCCATACGCTCTAACATTTTTTGACATTGTTCTTCTGTTAAGCCTTGTGCCAAACATAAATAACGTAAAGCTTGAAGATGCTGTGGATTTACACACGTCATTAAATCGTAGGTCAGCAAAATCGCTTTTTCTTTTAAGCGATCATAAATATCCTTAAAAAAAACAGGTTTTATGTCATCTACAATAAAATGAGCCACGAGAATAGAAAGTGCAGCATCAAAGCAATTCTCAAGAGGTAAAGCTGACGTTTCACCGTGAACAAAAGTGACTTGAGAAGATTTATCTAAAAGTTCAACCTGTTCCTGAGCTTTTTGCAGCATAGTCAAAGATGGATCAACTGCTGTAAATTTCCAGTTTGGATGACGTTTAAGTAAATATTCGAGTTCATACCCCGTGCCACAACCCACAATTAAAATATGAGCATTTGGCGGCAACACTGATTGCAAAATGGCATCCACCTGTTGATGGATCACTTCATAACCCGGAATTAATTTACGAATATGTTCGTCATATCCTTCGACTACCTTTGGGCTATTAAAGTCTTTTGCCATTTTGTTTATCCTCTATTTAAGCTGCCTTTCAACTTATAGTTTGCTGCACTTTGACCTGACTTTCGACTTCTTTAATCAAAGACATTTCCAGTTAAGTTTAGTTCAGCTCGCATAATTTCCTGCAATTTAAACTTTTGCGCTTTGCCTGAAGCTGTCATTGGAAACTCATTAAAGAATCGGACATAGCGCGGCACTTTATTATGAGAAATATGCTCTTTGCAGAATTGGCGAATGCTGTCTTCATCAATTTGATGATGTTCATGCAAAATAATACAAGCACAGAGTTCTTCGCCATATCTGGCATCTGGCAAGCCAATGACTTGGACATCGCTTACATCTGGATGAGTGTATAAGAAATCTTCAATTTCTTTTGGAAAGAGATTTTCCCCACCACGAATCACCACATCTTTAATACGGCCTTTAATTTTAATGAAACCGTCTTGATCCATTTCGGCAATATCACCTGTATGCATCCAGCCAGCAGCATCAATCACTTCACGGGTCTTTTCTTCTTCACCCCAATAGCCAGCCATCACTGAATAACCGCGAACGCATAGCTCACCCAAAGTTCCTTGCGGAACAATCTGCCCTTCTAAATCGACAATTTTAATTTCAACATGCGGATGAACATGTCCAACTGTACTTACTCGCTTATCAATCGAATCATTTACCGAGCTTTGTACACTCACTGGCGAGGTTTCGGTCATGCCATAACAAATGGTGATTTCAGACATATGCATTCGGTCTATAACACGCTGCATAATTTCTCTTGGACAAGGACTACCTGCCATAATGCCTGTTCTTAAGCTCGACAGATCAAACTCACTAAACTGTTCATGCTCTAAGGTGGCAATAAACATGGTGGGCACGCCATACGCTGCCGTACAACGTTCTTGATGAATCGCTTTTAAAGTTTCTAAAGGATTAAATACGGCTGATGGATATACCATGGTTGACCCATGTGTAACACACGCCAAATTCCCCATTACCATGCCAAAACAATGGAACAATGGCACAGAAATACAGACTTTATCTTGAGGAGTTAAACGAATGCCTTCCCCCACGAAATAACCGTTATTTAAAATATTATGATGGGTCAACATGGTTCCTTTAGGGTTACCTGTTGTGCCTGAGGTAAATTGGATATTAATGGTTTCATCAAATTGAAGTTGCTTGGTTAATAGTTTTAATTGTTCTAGCTGTTCAGAAGTTGGTGTAGTAACTAAATCACTAAAGCGATGAATACCCGTATGGTGCTGATCATCAATTTTAATGACAAATTTTAAATGTGGTAGTCGCGCTGAACTGAGCAATTTGTCAGTACAAGTGGTTAACTCAGGGGCAATTTTTGTGAGTAGTTCTTGGTAATCAGTCGTTTTGAATTGAGAGGCAATAATCAATCCTTTGCATGAGACTTTATTCAACACATATTCAAGTTCATGGCTTTTATAAGCTGTATTTAGATTGACTAAAATAATCCCTGCTTTAAAAGCTGCAAATTGGGTTACCGTCCATTCCACACAGTTAGGTGACCAAATAGCTAATCGATCACCTTTTTTTAATCCCAATTTTAAAAGGCTACAAGCAAAAGCATTTACTTCATCCTGTAAAGCTTTATAGGTTAATCGTCTGTTTTGGTGGAAACTGACGATTGCTTCCTTTTCAGCATATTGCCGACAAGCCTGATCAAATTGTTCACCAATGGTCATACCCAATAAGGGCTGTGTGCTTGGTCCCGAGGCGTAGCTTAACCGTTCTTGTTGCATTGAATCATTCTCCTTGATTCTTCTAATTCTCTTCTTACCTGATCTAATTGTTGTTACTGCAACTATTTTTCTAAACCGCCTTCTTTGTGTTGTTTTATCCTTTATATGCCCTATTTCCTCTGCACAGCATCTACACAAAAGTCAGCAATCTGTTTTGAAAAATAGTCTTTATGCACATGATCAAACTTTGTATTTTGAGCTGGGTCTAGGGGTTCAACCACCACATAGGTCATGGCACCGACAACACAAAGTGCTGCTGTATTTAAATCATCCAAGACAAACTCACCACTTGCATTTCCATCCGCAAGTATTTTTTTAATACTTTGCTTAATCAATTGCTTCACACGAAAACGCTCATGTTCAACCGTTGAATCGACAGGTTCAAACATGAGTGAATATGCAAGCTGAGGACTATTCAGTGCCCTTTTTACAAAGGTTGCCACAGCCTTGTGTAATTTCTGCTTTGCCGATAAGTCACTTTCGGTAATCGAATCGATGACCAATAGTTCTGTATTAATAGCCTCGGACAAAACTTCAATCAGTACTTGGCTTTTATTATCAAAGTAGCGATAAACCAGTCCACTAGATACACCCGCTTGCTCTGCAATTGTTTGTATTTGCGCGTCTTTAAATCCTCCCTCTGAAATTAACTTTCTGGCTGAACTCAAAATCGACTTACGATTTTGTTCCATCCGCTCTTGCATTAAAGATGATCGTTTATAGCTCATAATTTATTCTCTAACAAATAAAATGAATTGTAAATCATTTTATGAATCAGTATTCACTTTTTTAAAAAATCATTGTATGGTAATTATCAAATACCCACAAAATATTTTATGGACAACAAATATAACCAATAGGATGAAGATATCATGAACCTACGCAGCTTGAATTTCGGTCTAGATGAAACTTTAATTGCGCTTCAAGATTCAGTGGCAGCATTTTGTGCAAAGGAAATTGCACCAATTGCCCAACAAGTTGATCAAGACAATAAATTCCCTGCACATCTCTGGAAAAAATTCGGAGATATGGGCCTTTTAGGTATGACGGTTTCTGAAGAATATGGCGGTGCCAATATGGGTTATTTAGCTCATATTATTGCTATGCAAGAAATTTCCCGTGCTTCGGCAGCCATTGGTTTGTCTTACGGTGCTCATTCTAATTTATGTGTCAACCAAATTAACCGTAACGGTAATGAACAGCAAAAGCAGAAATATTTACCAAAATTGATTTCCGGTGAATATGTGGGTGCCCTTGCGATGTCTGAGCCAAATGCAGGTTCTGATGTTGTCAGCATGAAACTACGCGCGGAGCAAAAAGGAGATCATTTTGTTTTAAATGGTTCAAAAATGTGGATTACCAACGGCGGTGATGCAGATGTACTCGTGGTTTACGCTAAAACTGATCCGCAAGCTGGCGCGAAAGGCATGACTGCTTTTTTAATTGAAAAAGGCATGAAAGGCTTTAGTCACGGCAACCACTTAGACAAACTCGGTATGCGTGGCTCTAACACTTACCCACTGTTTTTTGACAATGTAGAAGTACCTGCTGAAAACGTACTCGGCGGTGTTGGTAACGGCACAAAAGTACTGATGAGCGGCCTAGACTATGAACGTGCAGTTTTAAGTGCCGGACCTTTAGGCATTATGGATGCTTGTTTAGATGTGGTAATCCCATACTTGCACCAACGTGAACAATTTGGTCAGGCTTTAGGTGAATTCCAGCTTATGCAAGGCAAACTTGCCGATATGTATTCAACTTGGTTGGCATGTAAAGCCCTCGTCTACGCTGTTGGCGCTGCCTGTGACAAAGCTGATCATGACCGCAGTTTACGCAAAGATGCTGCAAGTGCCATTTTATATGCTGCTGAAAAAGCAACATGGATGGCCGGTGAAGCAATCCAGAGTCTAGGTGGCAACGGCTATATCAATGAATTCCCTGCTGGCCGTTTATGGCGCGATGCCAAACTTTATGAAATTGGCGCGGGAACTTCTGAAATTCGCCGTATGTTGATTGGCCGCGAACTCTTCAATGAAACCAAATAATAATTATAAATAAGGATGTATCTTATGAACCAATTACAAAGCAAGATTAATGTTCGAAGTGAAGACTTCAAAACAAATCAGCAAGCCATGCAAACATTGGTCACAGATCTAAAACAAGTTGCTCAGCGTATTGCTTTAGGTGGTGGTGAAAATGCCCGTCAAAAACATTTGGCTCGAGGTAAACTTTTACCCCGTGAACGTATTGATCAACTGATTGATGTCGGCACGGCATTTTTAGAAATTGGTCAACTGGCAGCGTACAACGTTTATGAAGATGATGTTCCTGCTGCGGGTGTGATTGCGGGTATTGGTCAGGTCAATGGCATCACTTGCATGATCGTTGCCAACGATGCAACGGTAAAAGGTGGAACGTATTATCCCCTTACGGTTAAAAAGCATTTACGCGCACAAGAAATTGCTGAACAAAATCACTTACCTTGTATTTATTTGGTAGATTCGGGCGGCGCTTATTTACCAATGCAAGATGAGGTTTTCCCAGACCGCGACCACTTCGGGCGTATTTTCTACAATCAGGCACGCATGTCGAGCCTTGGTATTGCCCAAATTGCTGTAGTGATGGGGAGCTGTACCGCAGGTGGTGCTTATGTCCCGGCCATGTCGGATGAAACAATTATTGTACGTAATCAAGGTACGATTTTCTTAGGTGGCCCTCCTCTTGTAAAAGCTGCGACTGGTGAAGTGGTGAGCAGTGAAGATTTAGGTGGCGGTGATGTCCACACACGTCTTTCAGGTGTGGCTGATCATTTAGCTGAAAATGATGAGCATGCAATTGCGATTGCACGAAACATTGTCGCTAACTTAAATAAAAAGCCAAACGACTTAAATAAACAAGTTGATGAACCTTTATTTGATGCAGCAGAACTCTATGGCGTAGTTCCAAGTGATGCACGTAAACCTTTTGATGTACGTGAAGTGATTGCCCGTATTGTAGATGGCTCACGTTTTGATGAGTTTAAAGCACGTTTTGGTTCAACACTGATTACTGGTTTCGCTTCACTCTATGGTATGCCAGTCGGGATTATTGCTAATAACGGGATTTTATTTTCAGAGTCTGCACAGAAAGGTGCACACTTTATTGAGCTATGTACTCAGCGCAATATTCCATTGTTATTTCTACAAAACATTACGGGCTTTATGGTTGGTCGCCAGTATGAAAATGAAGGGATTGCCAAAAACGGCGCCAAATTAGTAATGGCAGTTGCAACCGCAAATGTACCAAAACTTACCCTGATTATTGGTGGTTCGTTTGGTGCGGGTAACTACGGTATGTGCGGACGTGCTTATTCACCACGCTTTTTATGGACTTGGCCAAACTCGCGTATTTCAGTAATGGGGGGCGAACAAGCAGCTAGCGTGCTCTCGACTTTAAAACGTGATCAGATTGAGCAAAAAGGTGCCGAGTGGTCAGCACAAGAAGAAGATGAGTTTAAGCAACCGATTCGTGAACAATACGAGCGCCAAGGCCATCCATATTATGCTTCTGCTCGTCTTTGGGATGACGGCGTAATTGATCCAGCTCAAACTCGTCAGGTACTGGGGTTAAGTCTTGCAGCTGCCATGAACGCTCCAATCCAGCCAACCAAATTTGGCGTGTTCCGCATGTAAGAGGTGTATATGAGCTATCAATTTTTACAACTCGAACAACAAGGTCAGGTTGCCTATGTTTGGCTAAACCGCCCTGAATTGCACAATGCTTTTAATACGACAGTCATTGAAGAACTGCATGCCTGCTTTAAACAAATTAATACGCGTGATGATGTTCGTGTAGTGGTTTTAGCAGGTCGCGGCAAAAGCTTTTCGGCAGGTGCCGACCTCAACTGGATGAAACAGGCGGGTCAGGCATCTTCAACAGAAAATGAAGCAGATGCGTTAAAACTTGCACAAATGCTTGATGCACTCGCAACACTTAAGCAACCGACCATTGCCCGCGTGCATGGTATTGCCTTTGGTGGAGGCATGGGTTTAGCGTCGGCATGTGATATTTGCATTGCCAGCACTGATGCCAAGTTTGCAACATCTGAGGTTCGTTTAGGGCTTGCTCCTTCTACCATTAGCCCCTATGTAATTCGTGCGATTGGTGCAAGACAAGCCTCTCGTTACTTCTTAACTGCTGAGAGAATTTCAGCACGTGATGCCAAACAAATTGGTTTGGCACACGAAGTTGCAGATGCCGAAGATTTAGATAAAAAAGTTCAAGAAATTGTTGATGCGCTATTACTTGGTGGCCCGCATGCTCAAGCGGCATCAAAACAACTTATTCAAATGGTGAGCAACCAGACCATGTGCAATGACTTGCTGCAACAGACAGCACATCATATTGCTCAAGTTCGTCAAGGCAGTGAGGCAAAAGAAGGTCTAAGTGCCTTTTTAAATAAACAACAGCCTGCGTGGGTTTCTAACTCGAATAACAACAATTAAGGACGATCATCATGTTTGAAAAGATTTTAATTGCGAACCGTGGCGAAATTGCCTGCCGCGTAATTCGTACAGCTAAAAAATTAGGTATTAGAACGGTTGCCGTTTACTCAGATGCAGACGCAAATGCACAACATGTCAAACTTGCAGATGAAGCGGTTTATATTGGTCAGTCCCCTGCAACTCAAAGTTATTTACAGGCCGACCGTATTATTCAAGCAGCGATTGATACAGGCAGCCAAGCGGTTCACCCTGGCTATGGCTTCCTTTCAGAAAATGACCAGTTTGCACTCGCTTGCCAACAACACAATATTTGCTTTATTGGACCGCCAGTGGATGCCATTTTAGCGATGGGCTTAAAAGCAACCTCTAAAGCTTTAATGGAAAAAGCAGGCGTTCCTTTAACACCGGGTTATCACGGAACCAACCAAGATGCTGATTTTTTAAAGCAACAGGCAGACCGAATTGGCTATCCTGTTTTAATTAAAGCCAGTGCCGGCGGTGGCGGTAAAGGCATGAGTCTGGTTGAACGCAGTGAAGACTTTTTGCATGCCTTAGCTTCGTGTAAACGTGAAGCTAAATCGAGTTTTGGTAATGATGATGTGTTGATTGAGCGTTATGTGATTCAACCGCGCCATATTGAAGTTCAAGTGTTTGGTGATACACATGGCAACTACGTGCATTTATTTGAACGTGACTGCTCTGTACAACGCCGTCACCAAAAAGTGCTAGAAGAAGCCCCTGCTCCACAAATGCCAAGCGAGAAACTCGATGCAATGCGCCAAGCTGCAATCGATGCTGCACGTGCCGTAAATTATGTTGGTGCCGGTACGGTTGAGTTTATTGTAGAACAAGATGGTACGGCGTATTTCATGGAAATGAATACCCGCCTACAAGTCGAACACCCTGTCACTGAAATGATTACAGGTGAAGACTTGGTTGAATGGCAACTTCGTGTGGCTTATGGCGAACCTTTACCTAAACTACAAAACGAATTACACATTCAAGGGCATGCGCTCGAAGCACGTATTTACGCCGAAGAACCTGAAAAAGGTTTTTTACCTGCGATCGGTAAAATTGACTATTTGCATTACCCAACTCAAAACCAATATGTGCGTGTAGACAGCGGTATTGTTGAAGGCGATGAAATCACGACGTATTACGACCCTATGATTGCCAAATTGATTGTATGGGGTAAAAACCGTGAAGCTGCACTTATTCAAATGCAAAATGCTTTAAGCCAATTCCATGTCGATGGTTTAGGCAACAACATTGCCTTTCTTGAAAAAATTGTTCGTAGCGAATCGTTTAAACAAGCCAAGCTTGATACTAACCTGATTCAACGTGAACAAAACTTCTTGTTTAGTCCTGAAGAAATTAAACCGGAACTGGTGATAGCAGCAGCATTTATTGAGTTTCTAAGTAAACTTAATAACAACAGCTCAAGCCAAAAACAGCTTTGGCAGGCTCAGCCACTTTGGCGTTTAAATATTGCCTATCAACACAGCATTAAACTGAATTATTTAAACCAAAATATTCAAATCAAATTTGCCTCAAATGAAGATGGCTTCACCGCAGAATATAATGGGCAAAGCTACCCAATTTCAGGTCAATTGATTGATGCACATACTGCCTCTGTTCAAATTGACGGGACTCAGCAAAAGCTGTCTTTTAACCAAAGTCAGCAAGGCATTACCTTGTTCCAAAATGGACAAAGCTATAAGTTTGCTTATATTCGCCAAGATTTTAATCAAGCAGATAGCCAAGCCGATGAAGGTCACCTAAAAGCACCAATGCCAGGTGTGGTCACGCAAGTACTGGTGAGCGCAAATCATAGCGTTAAAAAAGACGATATTTTAATGACGCTTGAAGCAATGAAAATGGAATACACCATTCGTGCCCCTAAAGACGGCTTGATTGTAGACTCCTATTTCCAAGTCGGTGATCAGGTCAAAGCTGGCGATGAACTTGTGGAATTTCAGCCTGCGCAGGAGGAAGTTGCATGAGTGAGTTTGTCAAAATCATGGAGGTCGGTCCCAGAGATGGCCTCCAAAACGAAAAGCAGGCTTTAACTGTCGAACAACGCTTAAACTTTATTAATGACCTAATTAATGCAGGCCTAAAATCAATTGAAGTCGGTTCATGCGTTTCAGCAAAATGGGTACCGCAAATGGCTCAAAGTGACGAGCTATTTAAGCAATTACCCCAAACAACCGATGTGCAATTTAGCCTGCTCACCCCCAATATCAAAGGTTTTGAGACAGCTCAAGCGGTAGGATGCAAAGAGGTTGCGGTTTTTACCGCAGCTTCTGAGAGCTTTACCCGTAAAAATATTAACTGCTCTATTGATGAAAGCTTTGAGAAATTTAGTGATGTCATGAGTGCTGCAAAAGCACATAACATCCGTGTACGTGGTTATGTCTCTTGTATTGTCGATTGTCCTTATGAAGGCGCAATTGCCCCTGAGCAAGTGGTGAAAGTTGTGAAACGGCTCTATGACATGGGCTGCTATGAAGTATCTTTAGGTGAAACCATTGGCACAGCAACACCAGATCGCGTTCAAAAGGTTTGGCAAGCATGCATTGCTGAACTCGATAGCAAGGTTTTAGCTGGGCATTTCCACAATACCTACGGCATGGCAATTGCCAATATTTATCAGTCTTTACAGCAAGGCATTCGTGTTTTTGATTCATCCCTTGCAGGACTTGGCGGTTGCCCCTATGCCAAAGGTGCTTCTGGCAATGTATCGACCGAAGATCTATTTTATTTGCTGTCACACATGGGCTTTGAAACTGGCATTGACTTAGAGAAACTGATGCAAGCCAGCCAAAATATTAGCAACGTATTAAACCGAAAAAGCTTGTCGAATTATGCAAATGCGTATTGGCAAACCAAGTGTGCATCGTAATCAATTAAAATAGCTCAGCATCTGGTATAAAGCTGAATATTAGGCGAAGTACCAGATCATCCTATCTCATTTTTATCTCATTCTGTTCAGGAATTGGGACTAAGTTCCTCATGCAATTTTTTTAAAATCTATTATTTATCTCTGTATTAAATGCCTCTTTCAAAAGAAGCATTCTCTACCCTATTTTTGTTCTAAATCCGTATTATTCTTCATCCTTTTTCAATTGTAGTCCTTAAAAATTTATCTGATTATTTATAAAAATAAGATGCATCCATTTCAATTCTTGGGGAAATATATTCTTCCACCCAATCTAACCATGCACGTGTTTTTGCATCAATGAAATGACGTGAAGGCAACAAGGTATAAACCCCTATATCGGGCGAACGCCACTCAGGCAAGATATGACATAATCTTCCATTTTGAACCGCATCTAAAGCTGAAAACATTGGCAATAATGCGATGCCCATATCCTGTTGCACCACATCTAATAATAACTCAGGATTATCTGCAATGAGTTGTCCGCCAATGTCGATTTGGTAAGACTCACCCTTTGCATTTAACAAGTGCCAATCTGGTGTAATAGATGGGTTTACTAAGCGTAAACAGGCATGGTTTTTTAAGTCTTCTGGGGACTTCGGCACACCATGTTTTTCTAAATATGCAGGTGATGCACATAAAACAGAAAAAATGGTCCCAATTCTGCGTGCAACAAACCGAGAGTCAGTTAATGATTCAGTCAGATAAAGACTGACATCGACCCCTTTTGCCAACAAGTCTGGAACGTATTGTGAGGTCGTATATTCCACGGTTAGTTCAGGATAATGCTTACAAAATTCGGCCATCACTGGAAAAACATAATGATGCCCAAAGCTTCCCATGCTTAATACACGTAAACGTCCTTTCGGTTTAGATGCTGTTCCTGTTACTTCCGACTCCGCTTCATCCACCATTGAAATGACTTGTCGACACCGCTCAGCGTAAGTCGCACCAATATCGGTCAGTGCCTGCTGGCGCGTTGAGCGTTGTATTAATTTTGTACCTAAGCGTGTTTCTAGCTCGCTGATAAGACGTGAAACCTGTGCTGTGGTCAGATCCATCTGCTCAGCTGCTGCTGTGAAACTCCCGCTATCAATCACTTTCAGGAATGCATGCATTGCATGCAATAGTCCACCATCGAGATTTTTGCGCATAACGTAAATATGTTTTCCTAAATTACGGATTGTTGCACCAGTTTAGTTCAACCACAATGACTAAATGTACATACATTGGCACTAATTCTTTTTAAGAAGAGGAACCGATCTTTTTTTATTTCGTATGTCACTTGCTCCAAATATTCAACTGGATGTTGAAAAAAGAAAGTAGTCCGAGCTACTAAAAATTCTAAGGAGATATAAATGAATATAGCTACAAAAGTCACTCCAAATATTATTGCAACAAAGGATGTGTCACTTGAAGATAAATATGTAAGTGATAACGGTACAGCATATATGACCGGCATTCAGGCACTTGTTCGGTTGCCTCTTGCCCAAACTCGCCGTGACGCGATGAATGGTTATCATACTGCTGGTTTTATTTCTGGTTATCGCGGTTCTCCTGTTGGTAACTATGATAGTTTCCTTTGGCAAGTTCAAGGATTACTTAAATCCCATAATGTTGTATTTCAACCTGGTGTAAACGAAGACTTGGCTGCTACCGCAATTTGGGGTACACAACAAGTTAATCTTTCAGGCCAAGGCAAATATGATGGAGTGTCTTCATGGTGGTATGGTAAAGGCCCGGGTGTTGACCGTTCAGGCGATGTACTCCGCCATGCTAACTTAGCTGGTACCTCTGAACGTGGCGGTGTCGTTGCTTTATTTGGTGATGACCACTCATGTAAATCTTCTACAATCCCTCACCAGTCTGAACATGTCATGATTGGTTGCGGTATTCCAATTTTCTACCCAACATCCGTTCAACAAATTTTAGACTTTGGTGTTCACGCCATTGCAGTTTCACGTTTTTCTGGCCTGTGGTCTTCAATGAAGCTCGTCAGTGAAATCGTAGAAACTTCCGCTTCTGTTCATGTCGACCTAGACCGTGTTACTCCGGTTATACCAGAAGATGTTAACTTCCCAGAAGGTGGCGTTAACATTCGTTGGCCAGATCACGGCATTCAACAAGAAGAACGACTTTACAAATACCGTTTACCTGCTGTTTTGGCCTATGCCCGCGCCAACAAAATCAACACCGTTACATGGCCTTGTGAAAATGCCCGTATCGGTATTGCTGCAAGTGGTAAAGGTTATTTAGATACGATTGAAGCTTTACGCATTTTAGGTATTGAAGATGAAACTGCTCAGCAGCTTGGTCTACGTGTTTATCAGGTTGGGCTGATTTGGCCTTTAGAACCTCAAGGCGTTCGTGAGTTTGCTGAAGGTTTACAAGAACTGATCGTTATTGAAGAAAAACGTCCAATTATTGAAACACAAATTAAAGATGAGCTGTACTCACTGCCTGATGGCAAACGTCCACATGTGATTGGTAAAGCAACTGATGGCAAAGGTGAATGGAGTACTTCTATTGAAGAAGCACCGCTCATTGGTCACTATGAATATCAGCCTGAACCTATTGCAAAAATGCTGGCTGCTCGCTTCTTAAAACTCGATATTCCAGAAAGCTTAAAAACACAAATCCAAAGCAGAATCGACTTACTGCTAAAAGCAGAGCAAGAATCAAAACGTGTTATTGATCTTGCTGAGCGTAAACCATATTTCTGTAGTGGTTGCCCACATAACTCTTCAACAGTCGTTCCTGAAGGTAGCCGTGCATTAGGCGGTATTGGTTGTCACTATATTGCCGTTTCACTTGACCGTGGTACCGAAACGTTCTCTCAAATGGGGGGTGAAGGTGTAAGTTGGGTCGGTGCATCACCATTTACCAATGAAAAACACATTTTTGCCAACCTTGGTGACGGAACTTACTTCCACTCAGGTTACTTAGCAATTCGTCAGTCTATTGCCGCAAAAACTAATATTACCTACAAAATCCTCTACAACGATGCGGTCGCTATGACAGGTGGTCAGCATGTAGATGGACATTTGAGCGTTGCGCAGTTAACTCGTCAGCTTGCTGCCGAAGGCATTAAAAAACAAGTCATTGTTACTGATGAAGTTAAACTATTAAATGAAGAAGACGGCATTGCACCAGGTGTAGAAATTCGCCACCGTAATGAACTCGATACGGTTCAACGCGAGCTCCGTGAAGTTACAGGTGTAACCGCTTTAATTTATGTACAAACCTGTGCCAGTGAAAAACGCCGTCGCCGTAAACGTGATGCCTACCCTGACCCAGCTGAGCGTTTGTACATTAACAGCGATATTTGCGAAGGCTGTGGCGACTGTTCGAAAAAATCAAACTGCTTATCTATTGAGCCAGTAGAGACTGCTTTAGGTACTAAACGTCAGATTAACCAAAGTAGCTGTAATAAAGACTTCACTTGTGCCGAAGGGTTCTGCCCAAGTTTTGTGACTGTTCATACACGTGATATGAAACGTCCAGCTAAATTTGAAGGTATTGGTGCAGGCTGGCCAACATCTCCAGTTATTCCTCAGTTATATGATGTTCCAAGTCGTATTATGGTCGGTGGTATTGGTGGTACAGGTGTTGTGACTATTGGCGCACTGCTTGGTATGGCAGCTCACCTAGAAGGTAAAGCAACACGTGTGATGGACATGGCTGGACTTGCCCAAAAAGGTGGTACAGTTTATTCATACGTTCAACTTGCAGCAAGTGATGAGCAAATTTCTTCTACCAAAATTCCAGCGGGCCAATGTGAATTACTCATCGGTGCAGATGCGGTAGTTGCTGGTGGTAGTGCTGCTCTCTCTCGCTTAAAAGATGATGCGTTGGTTATTGTAAATGAAGACAGTACTCCTACTTCTGAGTTTATTAAATCTCGTGACTGGTATGCACCGATTAGCGATTTAATTGATCGTCTTCGTGGTCGTGTTCGTCAAGGTCAACTGGTTTCTTTGCCAGCAGCTCGTATTGCAACACAACTGCTAGGTGATTCAATTTATACCAACCAGTTATTACTCGGTATGGCATGGCAGTCTGGTCGCATTCCGCTATTACGTGAAAGTATTGAAAAAGCAATTCGCTTAAATGGTACTGCTGTTGAAAAGAACATCGAAGCTTTCCGCGTGGGTTGTCATCTTGCAAGTGACCCAACTTTAGCTGCACGCTTAGTTGCGGCAATGCCAAAAACCAAAACTCCGCAAACTTTGGCTGAACTTGTTGAAGACCGTTCTGCTCGTCTGACAGACTATTGGAATGAAGCTTATGCAACTAAATACCGTACGCTTGTAGAATTAGCTGCTAAAAAATTACCTGAAGAGTTAACAGGTACGATTGCAACTCAGCTTTATAGAGTCATGGCGTATAAAGATGAATATGAAGTTGCACGTCTTTTAACAGGTAAAAGCTTCAAAGAATCGATTGAAACCCAATTCGGTAAAGACTTACGTTTAACGTATCATCTTGCTCCGCCAGCGTTACTTGGTGGTCTGAAGAATGTCCGTAAACGTGCGTTTGGTTACTGGATGCGCTTCCCAATGATGATGCTTGCTCGCTTACAATGGCTTCGTGAAACTTTCCTTGACCCATTTGCACGTCAAGAAGAACGTCAACACGAACAAGCTTGGCGTGACCGTTACATCGCATTTGTTGAAGCACTTGTTGAAGCGCCAGATAATCATAACTTGGCAGTTGCTGAACAAATTGCAAAATTACCAGCAGAAGTTCGTGGTTATGGTCATATCAAAATGAAAGCAATGGACGCTGCAAAACAACGTTGGGATGACCTTACTCCAACACTCATTAAAGTACGTAGCTAAGAAATTGCTTAAAATTTAAATCTGAAAATAAAAAGTCATCCTTACGGATGACTTTTTATTGGCTCAAAAATTTACTTAGTCATTTTACGTAAAGTTAAAATCTGCTCGCTTCGTCCAAATGGGCCATACACATCATGTAAAACCGCACTGGTTAAACCAATACCATCCGAACCATATTGCTGAACGGTTTCCAGACCTAGCCATTTACCTTGCGGATAACGGTGCATATGAATTTGCAAATCAAGATTTGGAAAGCCCCAAGTAAATTCTCCTTCTTGTCTTGGCACAATGCCGTTTGCCGCATCTACCATGCCAATTAAATGCGCAAAATCTGTGGTCGGCTGCCCTTCAACCATTTCGTTATCATTATTCAGCCAAACAATCCCTTTGCCTGCGCGATGCTGATCATCCGTTTTAGTGACGAGTGTCTGGATAAAGCCACCCGGCCATCTTTTCATGCCCGTCCATTCTGTAAAAGTATCTGGATGGTGAACTGGCTGATCTTCAAGCCCAGCAATATCGGAACTATCTTGAGTACACATGCGCCATGCTCTAGCCACAATGCAGGTTTTACCTTGCGCTTGCATTTCAGCTTCAATCAGTTCAATGGTTTTACCCGCACGAATCACATGCGTCTTAATCGTAAACTCACCAAATGCAATTAATCCAAAAATATCAAAACTAATTCGAGCAATTCGCATATCATGTCGTGGTGAAAATTGCTCTAACTCTGCTGCGATTACACCACTTGCAGGCGCCATGTGCTGTTCATGAGGATTCCAAGCTCCTTGTGCATGAACAGTTGAGCAATAATGAGCAATAACTTCACCTTGAGGACCAATTGTTCTATTCAGTAATTGATAATAAGCATTCATGATTTTCTTTCCGTAGTCCTTGTCCAACATCAATATTTGATGAAAATTCACGTTTTAATGCTTATGTTAACCCTCTATTTCATTGGCTCAACTGGTTTTTCCTACCAAAAACTGATGAGTCTAAAATTACAAATTTAATCACTAGGTAAAATTTCGCATGTCGATTTCACCCAGTGATTCTAGAACTTATCATTCACTAAAAAGCAAAAGCATCTTGATCGAGCTCCATCACAGATTCAGCTCCTGACTCAATAGAAGCGGCATGGCTCTGTGTACGATGCAAAAGCTTTTGATAGAAAAACTTAGCTGTCGTTAATTTTGCTTTATAAAAATCTTCCTCTTGTGTACCCGATTCTAATTTTTCATGGGCAACTTGTGCCATTCGAGCCCACAAATACGCGAACACAACGTAACTGGAAAAATAAAGATAATCTACTGAAGCGGCTCCTATTTCTTCAGGGTTGTGCTTGGCTTTCTCTGCAATCGATTTGGTCAGTGACAGCCATTGCTGCTTAAGCTCAGCTAATTTTTCTAGATAAGGTTTCAGCACTTCATTGGATTGGTGCTGGCTAATAAACTGATCAATTAAATCAGTCATGTTCTTTAAAAGTTTGCCTTCCGACTTGAGGACTTTACGTGCCAGCAGATCTAGAGACTGAATCTCTGTTGTTCCTTCATACAATGTCGAGATACGTGCATCACGTACAATTTGCTCCATACCATGCTCAACAATAAAGCCGTGGCCGCCAAATACTTGAACGCCATGCTTTGCAGACTCATTACCCGACTCTGTTAAAAAGGCCTTAGCAATTGGCGTTAAAAAAGCCAGTAATTCGTCGGAGTGTTTTTGCTGTTCCTGATCGTTTGAGCTTTCGACAATATCGACATGCTGAGCCAGAAAATAAGCCAGCGCACGACCACCTTCGGAAAAAGCTTTTTGTGTCATTAACATTGAACGTACAGCGGGATGCACAATAATTGGATCGGCATTTTTGTCAGGATATTTAGGACCGGATAACGAACGCATAGCAAGGCGCTCTTTGGTATAACTTAATGCACCTTGAAATGAAATTTCAGAAGCAGCAAGCCCTTGTACAGCTGTTCCAATACGTGCGGTATTCATAAAGGTAAACATACAATTAAGCCCGCGATTTTCCGGACCAATCAAATAACCTTTGGCGCCATCAAAATTAAGTACACAGGTGGCATTGCCATGAATCCCCATTTTATGTTCAATCGCGCTACAGACGACTTTATTACGGTCTTCTAAATTACCTTCATCATCTACATTAAATTTAGGCACAATAAATAAAGAAATGCCTTTAGTCCCTGCAGGTGCCTGAGGCAAACGGGCTAAAACAATATGAATAATATTTTCAGAAAGATCATGCTCACCCGCCGAGATAAAAATCTTTTCACCTGTAATGGAGTAGCTACCGTCCGGATTTGGTTCTGCTTTCGTTCTAATTAACCCAAGGTCCGAACCCGCATGGGATTCGGTTAAACACATGGTTCCGGTCCAAGCCCCACTAATGAGTTTAGTCAAATACTGCTTTTTTTGTTGCTCGGTGCCATGATGCTCAATTGTTCTCATCGCGCCATGAGACAAGCCCGGATACATTGCCCACGCCCAATTAGAACCACATAACATTTCAGAAATTGCAATCCGCAGCAATGTCGGTAAGCCTTGCCCACCATATTCCGGATCGGCCGTTAACGAGGTAAAACCTAGCTCAGCATATTTTTGGTAGGCTTCTTTAAAACCTTTCGGGGTTGTGACTACGCCTTTATTTAAATGACAGCCTTCCTGATCGCCATTTTGATTTATGGGCGCCAACTCATTTTCACAAAAATCTGCTGCTGCCTCTAAGTATTGATCAATTAATTCTCGATTTACGCTTTCCTGATATTTGCTTAAACCTTGATAGTTCTGTTCTGTTTGAAGCATTTCATGCAACACAAATTGCATATCGCGTAATGGAGCTTTATATAAAGGCATAGTTTTTTCCTTTCACCTCTCTGCCTGTGTTATGGGCAGATATCGTTTTTCCTTAAAATGGACTTTTATTGTTTCAATCTCATCAAAATATCAAAAAATTTCTTATAGCAAAATATATTTTCACTAATTTAATAAAATTATCGTAACTTAGCCATAGGAATAAAATATAGATATATGTTTTAAATACAAATATAAGATAAAAAGTTATTAGTCTCGTTTTAAGTAGAATAAATTTATATTTTGTATTGCAAAATTTTATTCCGTAAAAAATCAATTTATAGTATGGTGATTAGATTGCTTAATCATGCAAGGACGATTTATGGAAAGCCCGAAATACACAGGTCTTGAATTTTTAACCGCTTTAAAAAATGGTGAAGTTTCTCCATCACCTATGGCTCACACCATACCAATGGAACTCGTTGAAGTTTCCGAAGGTAAAGCAACTTATAAAGTTACTCCTCGCAAAGAACATAGAAATATACAAGGCGGTGTACACGGCGGCTTTTGCGCCACAGCTTTAGATACTGCCACAGGCAGCGCAGCTCATACCCTACTTGAACATGGTGTTGGTTATGGAACTATTGATTTAAATGTAAAAATGATTCGTCCTATGCAAGTTGATACGTCTTACTATGCGACAGCCGAGTTGATTAATGCGGGCCGTAATATTATTAGTACCCAAGGTAAAATCGTAGATGAAAACGGCAAGGTGTATGCTTTTGCTTCGGCAACCTTAATGATTATTCGCAAATAATAAAATATCTAAGCTCCTGTTTATGGAGCTTTTTCTTGATTTACAATCTTACTCATTTCATAAAAATCTAAGCGATCAATTATAAAACTTAATATTGCCATCGCTAAGCCTAAAGCAGCACATGCTTCCCATCCCCAATGTTTCCAAGCATACACTGCAATAAAAGAACCTAAGGCGGCTCCACCAAAATATAAAGTCATATAAATTGAATTAATACGGGAACGCGCCTCAGCCGAAATTCGATAGACCAGATTTTGGTTCAAAACATGAAATGCCGACAAACCAAAGTACGCCATGATCACACCAACAGCATAGGCAAACAGAGACTGCTGGGCAAAAAATAGTGGTATCCATGCACTTATTAATAACCCCATACAAATCACTGCAATTTTATTTTCAAGTCCTGCCGCAATTTTCTTACCTGCCCATGGGGTCGCAAATACACCAGCCAACCCAACAATTCCAAATAAACCAATCTGGAAATCATTAAAGTGATAAGGCTCATTCGCCAAAATAAAAGTCATGGTGGTAAAAATAAGAGCCAAAATACCAAAGCCAATTCCTCCCGCAAAACCACGGCGTAGTAAATGAGGCTGATGAACAGCTAATGAAAATAGTGAACCATAAATCTGTAGAATATTGAGTTGATGAGACTTACGCGCAACTGGCAACTTCACCCACATCACCCAAGCAAATACCAAAATGACAATTCCACTAATTAAATAAACCGCATGCCAAGACCAAACTGTAGAAAGTAAGCCTGCAATAGAGCGCGCTAATAATATTCCCAAAAACAAACCGCTCATGAGAGTCCCTACAACTTGAGGGCTTTTTTTCGGACTAGCTAAACCTGCGGCGAAAGGAACCAAAACTTGAGTCGCAATCGAAAAGAATGTAGCTAAAAAGGTAAAGCCATATAAAGCTGGCAAGGTTTGACTTAAGGATAATCCTACTTGTGCAAGCCCCGTACAGCACATGAGCAAACAAATATAACTACGCTTTTCAAAAAAGTCGCCTAAGGGAACCAATATAAAAAGGCCAACTGCATATGACAGTTGGCTAATCACAATGGTTAAAGCGACTTGATCAGCATTAACTTTTAATGCTTCTGCAATTGAATAGATTAAGGGCTGGTTATAATAGTTTGAACCCGCACAAATGCCACATGTCATTGCCATGATAAAAATAAAGCTTTTTGACAGTATATTTTCTGCATTGGGCTCAACTATTTTTTCCATTTTTAATTACGCCCTATTTTAAAATTTATACATCGATACAAAGTTTACGCGTGATACATCAGCGGTTCTGCCATCAAACACCTCTCGTTTGCCTTGGTGATATTCCATCCCAATATCCATTTGCTCAATTGGTGAATAAAAGACGTTAGCTGCGTAGTCCGTTAAACGCTTGTTGGCATCTGGGTTGAGTTTGGCATAAGCCGTGTCGTCGTCATAATCAAACATTGAAGCCGATAAGTTTGCACGCCATTGCTCATTAAATTTATATGAATAGCCAATATTGATGCTATTCAACTTATTCATAACCAAATCTGTTTTATCTTCGTTTAAAGAGAAATCACCCGCGGCATTTAAACTTGCTGAATTTGCCAACCCGCTTTGGGTGGTATATGGCATAAATTTTTGATCACCGACAATATATTGATAATTTGCTTGTACCGATTGTTGTGGCGTGAGTTGATATTTTAAGCCGCCTCCTGCACCCCAACTTACTTTTTTCACCGTGGCAGTTGCCACATCTGTAGACTTTTCATTAATAAAGCCTTGAGCAAGGGCCGTTAAAGGACCTTGTTTAAAGGTATAACGACCAGTTAAAGTTGGAAATGCCGAGACTCTCGAACCTGTATATTCCAAAGCTACTTTTAAATCATTATTGGCATCAATTTTCCAGTCATAACGAATTTGAGGAGTACGCGTATAAGAGGTTCCCACAAATTGGGTGTAATCGACAGCTTCTGTACGGGTTTCCATGTTAGACATGAGTGACCATGTTTGACCAAAGGTCCAGTCTTTATAGGTAAAAAATGCATGACGGATACGGAATTTACCATCCCCCGTTCCCATGTTAGAGCTATCAAAGAAATCGGCTTCAATATTTCCTGTAACTGCTTTATTAGGACTATTAAAATAAACACCTAATCGGCTTGCATTAATCATGGCATCGGAACGTGCATGATTTGAACGTTTTTCACTTTCAAAAGGTGTTCGGTACAGACTGCTGGTTGTTCTACCACCTGAGTCTGGTGATGATTTAAAATCAACCGCTGCATCAACACGGGCAATACCGTAAACCTTCACATTATCTGTCCAAGTCACCCACGAAGGAGCAACAGGCTTCTCTGTTACAGTGGCTTTAGTTTTTTCGATGTTCTCTTCAATCTTTACCTGTTTGACCTGTAAATTATTTTGAGTTTGTTTCTGAGCAGCAAGTTCTGCTTTTAATTTTTGCAGCTCGGTTTCTAGCAAATTAATTCTTTGTTCTGTGGTATATGAAGAATTTGCAAAAATAGTCCCTGAGGCCGCAGCGCAAGCTGCAGCTAAAATTAATTTTTTCATCTTTTAATCCTTAAAGAAGCGTTTTTTCCGTGTGTAATTTAGGCTACACGTGCATCTATCAATTCACAGTCTGTAACAGCCTGTAATTCATCAAAAGTTAAGCCTTCGACTATTTCCGTGACATAAGCTTTTTGGTCTTTGAGTTCAATAATGCATAAATCTGTATAAATACGATCTACACACTGCTCACCCGTCATTGGATATGTAATTTCCTTTACAATTTTGGGCTCACCTTTTTTAGTGACATGCTCCATATAGACATAAATCGTTTTTGCGCCGACTGCCAAATCCATAGCACCGCCAACTGCGGGTACATCATCTGCTTTACCTGTATGCCAGTTTGCTAAGTCTCCATTTACCGCAACTTGGAATGCCCCAATTACGCAAATGTCCAGATGGCCGCCACGCATTATGTCAAACGAGTCACCATGATGCATAAAACATCCACCATCTAATAAAGTGACAAGTTCTTTTCCGGCATTTACTAAGTCTTCATCTTCCTCACCCAGTTGTGGTGGTGGGCCAAAAGCCAAAACCCCATTTTCCGAATGTAAAAAGATTTCTTTGTCTTTTGGCAAAAATTTAGCAACGTTGGTCGGCAAGCCAATTCCTAAATTGACATAGGAACCTTCCGGAATGTCATTGGCAATGAGCTTGGCAATATCTTCACGAGAACGTTTTTGAACTGACATTAGATATCTCCTACTTTTACAACGTGCTGAACAAAAATTCCTGGTGTAATAATGCACTCTGGGTCAAGCGTTCCTAGCTCTACGGTATCATTCACTTGAACAATCGTGGTCTTGGCGGCTTTTGCCATGATCGGCCCAAAATTGCGGGCTGCTTTGCGGTAAGTTAAATTGCCCCAGCGGTCGGCTTTATCGGCATAAATCAGTGCAAAATCAGCTTCAAGTGGATATTCAAGCACATAATTTTTACCGTTAATGGTTCGGGTCTCTTTACCCTCGGCAACTTTGGTACCATAACCAGTCGGCGTAAAAATAGCCCCTAAACCAGCCCCTGCGGCCTGAATCCGACAAGCCAAATTACCTTGTGGAACTAGTTCTAACTCAATTTTTCCCGCTCTATATAAGTCTTGAAAAACGGTTGACCCAGCAGATTTCGGAAATGAACAAATCATTTTTTTAACACAGCCAGCAATAATGAGCTTGGTTAGGCCACGATCACCAGAAGCCGCATTGTTATTTACAACGGTGAGTTCTTTTTTTCCTAAATCGATTAAGGCTTCAATTAATTCAGCAGGTTGCCCAGTCACACCAAACCCGCCTGTCATGATGGTTGCTCCATCAGGAATAGCTTTTAAAATTGGTTCAATGTCACTGGTGATTTTATTTATCATCTCACTTGTCCCTTTTCATCCTTAATTTAAGGTGACAGATTGATCTGTCACTCTGCCTTTTGCGGGTTAAATAGTCGGTCTTTAATAAATAACAATGGGATTACACCGCAGATAAAATAAGCTGCAGCCATCACCAAAAGCCCTAAGCCAATAGAACCATTTTGCGATAGATAACCAATTGTTAATGGAGAGAAAATAGAAAGTACTTTGCCAATGTTATAAGCACCACCCACTGCCGAGCCTCGAATAGAAGTCGGGAAGCTTTCTGTCATATATGTGGCATTAATGGCGTAAGGAATACCGTAAAGGAAACCGAAGAACAGCATCATCCATAAAATATTGGTTGGTGTATTTAAATAGACAATCACTGGAATAAATAAAGCTGTACCAATAGTTCCGAAAGCAAATACAGCGCGGCGTCCTAATTTATCGGCAACGATCCCTGCGATCACTTTAGCAAACATCATAATCAGGAAAGTACCGACCATATACATGGCCATTTCTTTAAACTTGATGCCAAGATCAGACTCTAAATAAGCAGGTAACCAGTTACTCACGCCGTAATAGCCAAACTGCAATGCACCCGTACTAATAATCCAGAGAACAAACATGGTGCCATGTTTTTTATCTTTTAAAATCTCAAAATATGGATTTTGACGTTTTTTAGGTTGGTTACTTTGAGCAACTTCTAACGCTTTTAATTGACGCGCTTTTTTCCAAGACTCAGGTTCAGGTACACAAAAGTGCATTAAAACTGACAACACCACAGGCGCAATTGCAATCCAGTAAAGGAAACGCCAGCCATGTTCAGGAATAATATGTCCAGCTAATAAGGTCGCGAGTAAAGAACCCAGTGTATAACCAGTCATGAGAGTAGCCAAAACGGTCGAGCGATGTTTGGTTGGCACCATTTCAGACATTAAAATATTACAGGCAATATAAAGTGCGCCTAAGCCCATCGCTCCAAATGTTCTTAAAACTGCAAATTGCATATAAGAATCAGTAAAACCCAGCGCACTAGTTAAAACTGAAGAATAAGCAATAAAGAATACAATAATGCGAACTCGCCCAAAACGGTCACACGCCCAGCCGCCAATCAGACCACCCACAGCGGAACCGAAAAGCGTTAAGCTGCCTAGTGTTCCAGCTTGTACACCCGTCAAATGAAATTCTGTTTTAAGACTGGTCAGGCTCAATGCCAAAAAACCTAAGTCTGCCCCATCACACAACAATGTTAAAAAAGCGAATATAAATGCGGTAATCCAAATCTTTTTTGGTGTTTGGATAGCTTCACTGCTAGCCGTATTTTGGGTAACTGTTTCTGTTGTCATGTCCATATCCTCAGAAGGAACATGAGGCATCCAATGCCTCATGGCATTTGATTTTTTATTAGGCTGTAGCTTCCCTAATCATGTTTTTAGCAATAATAATTTGTTGAACTTGCGTAGTTCCTTCATATAGACGGAACAAACGCACATCGCGATAAAAACGCTCGATGGCATATTCACTGATATAGCCTGCACCACCGTGAATCTGTACACAGCGGTCAGCAACGCGTCCGCACATTTCAGTCGCAAACATTTTGGCGCATGATGCTTCTGTGCTAATGTTTTCGCCATTGTCACGACGGCGAGCCGCATCTAGGACCATACATTTAGCTGCATAAATCTCGGCTTTTGAGTCGGCAAGCATGGCTTGAATCAACTGGAAGTTTGCAATAGGTTGACCAAACTGTTTACGCTCAATCGCATAGTGCAATGCGTCGTTTAACATGCGTTCGGCAACACCCACGCTATAGGCACCAATGTGCAAACGCCCTTTATCAAGCACTTTCATGGCCGTTTTAAAACCAACACCTTCTACGCCACCAATCAATGCAGAAGCAGGCACACGGCAATTTTCAAAAATCACATCACAAGTGTGCGAACCCTTTTGCCCCATTTTTTGGTCAATTTTGCCCAACGTAATGCCAGGCGTATTTGCCTCAACTAAAAAAGCTGAAATACCACCAGACCCTTTAATTTCAGAATTGGTTCGAGCCATTACGGTAAAAGTTGCAGCATGAGGTGCATTGGTAATAAAACGTTTGGTGCCGTTTAACACATAAAAATCACCGTCTTTAACTGCGCTGGTTTTTAAAGAGGCAGCGTCAGAGCCAGATTCAGGCTCGGTTAAACAAAATGAACCAATAATTTCGCCACTTGCGTAACGAGGTAAATAGTTTTGCTTTTGCTCTTCTGTGCCATCAATCAAAATTGCACTTGAACCAATACCGTTATTAGTACCAATTAAAGAACGAAAAGCTGGTGAAGTTTGTCCAAGTTCAAATGCAACTCTGACTTCTTCTTCCATGGTGATACCTAAGCCACCATATTCTTCGGGAATTGTGAGGCCGAACAAACCAAGCTCACGCATTTGCTGCACAATGTCATCCGGAATTTTGTCTTTCTCTACCACTTCGTTTTCACGAGGGATCAATTCATTTTTTACAAAATCTCGAATTGTTGAAAGTAACTGCTCCAACATCCCTTCATCACGGATCATCTGTGATCTCCCTTTTTATGTATTTCCATCGTACCCATCAGCCATCTCCAGCTTGTCTGGATACCATGTTTTAAATCTTGTTTACTGCGGATGTGTTTCATAGTACGAGAACGAAAATACAAATTTCAAGCTTTTTTGAAAATTAATTTCGTTTAACGAAATTTAAAAAATCACCATTACGCAATATCAATAACTTAGCTTATTCAATAAATCATAATTGCTCTAATGGACTAAATAAGACTTGAAATAAATTCCAAAATAAGCATCATAAAAGGAATATAGTTTTGATGTGCGAAACAAGGAATTCAAAAATGAGTGTATCAATAGGGAATAATTTCGTAGAAGTCGACTTTTCTATTCAAAAAATAGCGATTGTAAAAATAAACCGACCTGAAGCAAAAAATGCACTGAATACAGAGGTTCGCAAACAACTAGCACAAGCTTTTACCGAATTAAGTTTTAACGATGAGATCAATGCGGTTGTGCTCACAGGTGGTGAAGAAGTCTTTGCCGCAGGCGCAGATCTAAAAGAAATGGCAACCGCAACTTCAACTGAAATGTTATTGCGCCATACGGAACGTTACTGGAATGCGATTGCTCAGTGCCCTAAACCTGTGATTGCTGCTGTAAATGGCTATGCATTAGGTGGTGGCTGTGAACTTGCAATGCATGCTGACATTATTATTGCAGGTAAAGGCGCGACTTTTGGTCAACCAGAAATTAAAGTCGGTTTAATGCCGGGTGCTGGTGGTACACAACGTTTATTTCGTGCTGTCGGTAAATTCCATGCCATGCGCATGATTATGACGGGTGCCATGGTCAAAGCCGAAGAAGCTTATACCATCGGTCTTGTTTCGCAAGTCACCGAAGATGACCAAACTATTCCAACTGCGATTCAAATGGCGCAAAGCCTCGCAAAAATGCCTCCTATTGCCCTGCAACAAATTAAAGAAGTTGCCTTAATGAGCGAAGATGTTCCATTAAATGTAGGCTTAACGCTAGAACGAAAAGCATTCCAGTTGTTGTTTTCTACCGAAGATAAAAATGAAGGCGTTCAAGCTTTTATCGAAAAGCGTAAGCCGTCGTATCAAGGTAAATAATTTAAAACCATAATAACAAAGGAATGAAAATGGCCAGAAAAGTATTGATTAGTGCAGGTGGTTCAGGGATTGGACGATGTATTGCTGAAGTCTTTTTAAACAATCAAGATGAAGTTTTTGTTTGCGATATTAATGCTAAAAGCCTAGAACAATTTCAACAAGATTATCCAAATTTGCATATCTACACATGTGATTTAGCTGATCATGAACAAATTAAACTGATGTTTAGCCAAGCAATTCAAAAGCTTGGCAGTATTGATATTTTAGTCAATAACACAGGCATCTCAGGTCCGACCGTTGCAGCAGATGAGTTAAGTTTTGAAGATTGGAACACGGTGATTAATTTAAACCTGAATAGCACTTTTTTAATTACCCAGTTAGCCATTCCCTATTTAAAGCAAGCACAGGCAGGCGTGATTATAAATATGTCGTCTATTGCCGGCCGCTTAGGCTATCCATATCGATTGGCCTACTCCACGTCAAAATGGGGACTGATTGGTTTTACCAAAACGCTTTCTATGGAACTCGGTACAGACAATATTCGAGTTAACGCTATTCTTCCGGGTGCGGTAGATGGTGATCGAGTTCAACGTGTATTACAGGCCCGTGCCGATGTAGCCCATACTTCACTTGAAGAAGTGACTCAAAACGCACTGAAAAATCAGTCGCTCAAGTATTTTGTCAATCCAAAGCATATTGCAGATTTATGCCTATTTTTAGCATCAGACAGTGGTCGCTCAATTTCAGGACAAATCTTACCCATTGATGGTGATAAACAATGCTTAAGCTAAATCACTCAACCCTATTTTTCCATTTAATTTCAAATATAGATTAATTATCAGGATGATCGACATGACTTATGATATTAAAAGCATGGCTGTGATTGGTGTCGGTATTATGGGCAGTGGTATTGCTCAAATTGCTGCACAGTCAGGTCATACCACTTATTTATATGATGCCAAAGCAGGTGCAGCAGAACAGGCTAAAGAAAAACTGGCTGCTACATTTCAAAAGTTAGTCGACAAAAATAAAATTACATCTGAGCAAGCAGCAGCGGCAAATAACCATTTAATTGTTGCTCATCAACTTGAAGATTTAAAAAATTGTGACCTGATTGTAGAAGCAATTGTTGAACGCCTTGATATTAAACAAAGCTTGATGCAACAGCTTGAAGACATTGTTTCGGATAATACTATTTTAGCCTCAAACACCTCTTCCCTTTCTATTACAGCCATTGCTGCAAACTGTAAAAAGCCTGAGCGTGTTGTGGGCTATCACTTCTTTAACCCAGTTCCACTCATGAAAGTGGTTGAAGTCATTCGTGGTTTAAAAACAGATCCACTTATTATAGATGCTTTAAACGATCTGTCTCGTGCATTTGGTCACCGCCCTGTTGTAGCGAAGGACACCCCTGGATTTATTATTAATCACGCTGGTCGAGCTTATGGCACCGAAGCGCTCAAAATTTTAAACGAGAACGTCTGTGACGTCAGTGAAATTGACCGAATTTTACGTGACGGCGTTGGTTTTAGAATGGGTCCTTTTGAATTACTTGATTTAACAGGTCTTGATGTTTCTCATCCAGTTATGGAGTCGATTTATCACCAATACTATGAAGAAGCCCGCTACAAACCAAACCCGCTCACCAAGCAAATGCTTGATGCCAAGCAACTTGGACGTAAGGTCAATCAAGGTTTTTATAACTATGAAACTGGTTCAAAAACAGGTGAACAACCTGCAAAGTTTGTAGAGCGTTTAGCACAATATCCAAAAGTTTGGATCGCTGCCGATTTTTCAGACGATAAGAAACAGCTCGAAGATTATTTAACTCAGCAAAATATTGCCCTAGACACCAATTCTGAACCACAAACAGATAGCTTATGTTTACTTGCTTGTTACGGCGAAGACACAACCCAAGCGGCGACCCGCTTAGGAGTTAACCCCGAACAAGCTGTTGCTATAGACATGCTTTATGGCATTGCAAAGCACCGTACCTTAATGCCTTCACTTGTTACCAAACCTGAATACAGTCAGGCAGCTCACTCTATTTTCAATTTAGATGGAAATGTGGTGAGCATGATTGCTGAAAGTATTGGCTTTGTTGCTCAGCGTGTTTTAGCGATGGTGATTAATTTAGGCTGCGATATTGCACAGCAAAATGTTGCCACTGTAGATGACATTAATGCCGCGGTACGTCTTGGCTTAGGCTATCCATTTGGACCAATTGAGTGGGGCAATCAAGTCGGTAGCGAAAAAATCTTACTCATTCTGAACCGTATAACAGCACTTACGCATGACCCGCGTTACCGCCCTAGCCCGTGGTTACAGCGTCGTGTCGCACTTCATTTACCTCTTACTTTTACTCACAAGTCTTGAAAAGGAATTTCTCAATGTTAAATGCATATATCTATGATGGTTTGCGTAGCCCATTTGGCCGCCATGCAGGTGAACTTGCCTCAATTCGCCCTGATGATTTAGCCGCAACTGTCATTCAAAAACTATTAGAAAAAACTGGTGTTCCGGGTGCTGATATTGAAGATGTGATTTTAGGCGACACCAACCAAGCGGGTGAAGATAGCCGTAATGTGGCACGAAATGCATTATTACTTGCTGGTTTACCTGTTACTGTACCGGGCCAGACAGTAAACCGCCTATGTGCTAGTGGTTTAGGCGCTGTGATTGACTCAGCACGTGCCATTACTTGTGGTGAAGGCGAGCTCTATATCGCAGGTGGTGTAGAAAGTATGTCACGTGCACCCTTTGTGATGGGTAAAGCAGAAAGTGCTTATAGCCGTGATGCAAAAATTTATGACACCACCATTGGCTCTCGCTTTCCAAATAAAAAAATTATTGCTCAGTACGGCGGTCATTCAATGCCTGAAACAGGCGATAACGTTGCAGCCGACTTTGGTATTAGCCGTGAGCAAGCTGATTTATTTGCAGCTCAATCACAAGCCAAATATCAAAAAGCCAAAGAAGAAGGTTTCTTTGCCGATGAAATTACTCCAATTGAGGTTTTCCAAGGCAAAAAATTACCGCCCAAACTCGTTTCAGAAGATGAACACCCTCGCCCAAGTTCAACTGTTGAAGCACTCACAAAGTTAAAACCACTCTTTGAAGGTGGCGTGGTTACAGCTGGTAATGCTTCAGGTATTAATGACGGTGCAGCAGCCCTGTTAATTGGTTCAGAAGCAGCAGGTCAAAAATATGACCTAAAACCAATGGCAAAAATTTTATCAGCGGCAGCTGCGGGTATTGAACCACGTATTATGGGTGCAGGCCCGATCGAAGCCATTAAAAAAGCAGTTACTCGTGCTGGCCTTACTTTAGATGACATGGATATTATTGAAATTAATGAAGCCTTTGCCTCACAGGTTTTATCTTGTTTAAAAGGTTTGAATGTTGATTTTAATGACCCACGTGTGAACCCGAACGGTGGTGCGATTGCAGTTGGTCATCCACTTGGTGCATCTGGCGCTCGTCTTGCGTTAACAGTAGCTCGTGAGCTAATACGCCGTAAAAAGAAATATGCTGTGGTGAGCCTATGTATTGGTGTAGGCCAAGGTCTTGCAATGGTGATTGAAAACGTTTCATAACCATTGAACCAGATATCCATTCATCACAACAGCGCAGTGATGAATGGATTTATTTTGCAGAGCGAAATATAATGGCAAAACTATTGCTTTAATTATATTTGAGGATCGAATGTCTCAAAACACGGAAACTGAAAAACCAATAAATTTTGATGAGATACGTTTAGATCCTATTTCGCATATACATCGAGAAAATAACCCGCAATTTATTGCTTCTTTAGCGCGCGGTTTAGAACTTTTAAGATGCTTTTCTGCAAATAATCAGGTGCTTGGCAATCAAGAATTAGCAAAAATGACAGGTTTACCTAAACCGACCATTGCACGTATTACCAATACCCTTGTGTCATTAGGTTATTTAAAACAATTGCCTAACTCGACCAAATACACACTAGATATTGGTGTCTTATCTTTAGGATACGCAGCATTATCTAACATCTCGATTCGTAATATTGCTCATCAATATATGGAAGAGATGAGCCAGTATGTTCAAGCGCCTGTAGCGATGGCAACGCGTGACCGCTTAAATATGGTGTATATCGATGTTGTCCAAATTGAAACTGCATTAAATATGCGCCGTCCAATTGGTTCGACTTTACCACTGCATAGCAGTTCTATGGGACGAGCATGCTTGGCTGCGACTCCTGAACGTGAGCGCAATTTTCTACTTGATGCATTGAAACAAAAAAATCCAGAAAACTGGCCAGCCATAAAACGTTCTTTAGAACGAGCTTTCCGTGATTACCAAGATTATGGATATTGTTTGTCTTTAGGTGAGTGGCATAAAGAAGTGAACTCGGTGGCTGTACCTTTGGTCAGCTCGAAACACGGTCTTTATGTTTTTAACTGTGGTGCGCCAAGTTTTCATTTAAATCCGGAAAAACTTGAAGGTGAAATTGGACCACGTTTAATCCACATGGTGCACAACATTCAAGATGCTTTGAATGAAACGCATTAACAGTCGTGCTTAAAATAGTCATGGTTGTGTTGATTAAGGTTCCACTTTCATTATGACTAAGGCATGATGAAAAACGCACTCTATACCCCAACCATTATTTTAATGGCGATTGCCGCAGGCATTTGTACAGGTGGAAATTATTTTAGTCAGCCACTTATTCATTCAATTAGTGTAAGCCTAGATTTAACTGAAACAACTACAGCGTGGGTGCCAACTCTAGCCCAAATCACCTACGCATGTGGTTTACTCTTTTTAATGCCATTGGGCGACATATTAGAAAAGCGCAAGCTGCTATTTATCTTTATGTTATTGGCTTCAAGTGGATTAATTATTAGCGGTTTTTCGCACAATATTTATCTTTTACTGCTTGGCACTATCATTACTGGTCTATTTTCTAGTGCAGCCCAACTGTTGTTACCGCTTGCTGCAAGTCTGGTTCCAATTCAACAAAGCGGCCGTGTCGTCGGTTTTTTACTGAGTGGACTGATGATGGGGGTTTTACTCGCTCGATCCCTTTCAGGGCTGATGTCTACGCTTTTTGCATGGAATATTATTTATCTGGTCAGTGGTTTTCTGTTACTCATCATTGCCATTATTTTGCATCGTAATATTGGGTTATTTCCACCGACTAAATCTGAAAACTATGCAAAAACTATTCGTTCTTTACCACAGATTTTTATTCAAAATCGACGGTTAAGAACCAGAACTTATATTGGTGGTTTTACATTTGCATGTGTGAGTTTAACCTTTACCACCATGTCGTTGCTTCTAGCTCCAGCGCCCTATTTTTTTAGCGACTTTTCCATTGGCCTTTTCAGTTTTGTTGGGGTATTAGGGACGTTCGTTGCCAATTTCTCAGGTAAATTTATTGACCAAGGCTATATCCATAAAATTTCAATTTATTGTGGCCTCGGGCTTATTATAAGTTGGATTCTTTTTTCACTTTTACCCTACCATTTCGCCTTTTATATTATTGCCTTACTTATTCTCTACGCTTCTCTTTCTGCTGTGCATGTCACCAACCAAAGTATTGTATTTAAACTTAATCAAGAATTACGCTCACGTTTTAACGCGATTTATATGACGGGTTACTTTGCTGGCGGCGCTTTAGGCACAACGGCAGGAAGTTATGCTTGGAAACACTTCGGATGGACAGGTGTCTGTATTTTAGGTTTAATTTTTGCCGTGCTATGTCTTTATTATTGTGTGCGTGATGCAAAAAATCAGCACAATTAAAGCTTGTGCTGATCTTATATAAAGTAGGCTAATGGTTCGTTATAAAAGCCCTAATAACCGACCACGAATAATGTCTTCTGCATCTTTGACAATTCGGCTAACCAATTCATCGCATGTCGGAATATCATGAATCAAGCTTGCCACCAACCCACACGACCATGCGCCCGCATTAACATCGCCATTAATCATGACTTTTGGATAGACGCCAGCGACTTCTTCAATAATATCTTCAAATTTAATGTTATCGCCTAGCGCTTTTTCTTTTGCCACGATTTTTTCTACAGCAGCATTATTCATGACACGTTCTGTATTTCGCAAAGCACGCATAATTAAACGCGTGTCTCGTTCGGTTGCATTCAAAATCGCCTGTTTCACATTTGCATGTACGGGAGCTTCCTGAGTCGCAATAAAACGCGTTCCCATGTTAATTCCATCGGCTCCCATCGCTAAAGCCGCAGCGAGTGAGCGTCCGTCTGCCATTCCACCTGAAGCAACAAACGGAATTTCTAATGCATCGGCTGCTAAAGGCAATAAAATCATATTTGGCACGTCATCCTCACCAGGGTGACCACCACACTCGAAACCATCTACAGAAACTGCATCGCACCCAATTTGCTGAGCTTTTAAGCTATGTCGAACCGAAGTACATTTGTGAATTACTTTAATGCCAGCAGCTTTTAAATACGGCATGACTTGTTCAGGATTACGCCCTGCTGTTTCTACGACCTTGACTCCACCTTTAATAATTGCTTCTACAAAACCCGGATAATCAGGGGTATTCACCGTAGGCAAAAAGGTTAAATTTACCCCAAAAGGCTTATCAGTCATTTCACGGCAACGTGCAATTTCTTTTGCCAGATTTTCAGGTGTACGCTGAGTTAAGCCAGTAATAATACCTAACCCACCCGCGTTAGAAACCGCAGCAGCAAGCTCTGCAAAACCAACATAATGCATACCACCTTGAATAATTGGATGCTCGATTTCAAATAGTTCTGTAATTTTGGTCTTCATATTCTTTCCACTCACTGTTCTATAGCTAGCTTCTCATTTCTTTAGCAGAGCTAAATGCTTATTTACTCATAAATCCTATCAGCATTTAAAGTAATTTAAGTTAAAAATTTCACAATACAAAATTATGTACCACAATATAAAACAAAATAATTGATAACGGAATTATTTTTCGATAGCATTATTTTAATGAGTTTAATTTTTAGACAGAAGTTATTTAAAGGAATGAATCATGGATCAGAACAACAAAACTCAAAACGAGCTTAAAACAGGCACAATTCAACAGCGTTTAGATAAACATATACTAACGCTCACTATGAGCAATCCCACTAAAAAGAATGCAATTAATTATGAAATGTATGCAGCTTTAAGTCAGGCATTAGATGAGGCTGCAACTAATCAAGATATTCATGTCGTTGTGCTTGCTGGTGAAAACTCCGCATTTACTAGCGGCAATGATGTCAATGCATTTGAAAAACGCGATACCACCACTTCAGAACCACCCGTTTCGATTGTTTTCTTAAAAAGCTTGGCAACGTTTCCAAAACCGATTATTGCTAAAGTAAATGGTGTGGCAATTGGTATTGGCAGCACTATGCTTCTACATTGTGACCTTGTGTATGCAAGCCAAAACTCTATTTTCCAATTCCCCTTTGTGAATTTGGGACTTGTACCTGAAGCGGGTTCAAGTTACATCTTGCCAAGATTATTGGGCTTTGCTCGAGCTTCGGAAATTATTTTACTCGGTGAAAAGTTTTCGGCAGACCAAGCAAAAAATTATGGGCTGGTAAATGGAATATTTGAAGTAGATAAGCTGGATCAAATGGTTGAAGAAGTAGCAGTTAAACTCGCTCACAAACCAAGCCAAGCCTTACAGCTCAGTAAAAAGTTACTAAGAGATATGCCAATTGATGATCTACTCAATCGTATTGATCATGAGTCGACTATTTTCTCGCGTTGTTTACAAGGTTCCGAGTTTAAAGAAGCATTAAATGCTTTCAAAGAAAAACGGAAACCGAACTTTCACAGCCAAACAGCCTAAAGCTCACCCACTAAAAAGCCAGCCTTGAAAAACAAAGCTGGCTCTTATAAATAAATCAAATAGGTTTAGCTAATCTCAGTACGAATATTATTCACCATGTGCAAAAGACGCGGTGCAATATCCTCTTCGAGTTTTTCACGGTTCATAATAAAGCTTGGACCGCCACAGTTAAATACCAGCAAACCATGTTGTTCATGAATCAGTGGAACTGCAACCGAATTTACATCTTTATGCCATTCGCCAATTGAAAAACAGTATCCAAAATCTTGGTAGTCTTTAAAAGCTTTGTCTAGATCACGGTTAATTTTGATCCAGTCTTCTTTGTGTTTGCTACGGATGGCATCAAGTAAAAATTCTCTTTCGTCTTCAGGCATTGCAGCTAAACATGCACGCCCCATAGAACTTAAATGAATCGGTAAATAAGTTCCAACTTGACGGCGCATGGTCATATTGCCTTTGCCTTGCACCACATCAAGATAAATCATGTTTAGTCGATCGCGTGTTGCCATGGCTACAGCAGCGCCAGCATAATCTGCCAAATTTTTCATATATGGATGAGCAATAGAGCGAATCGATACGTTAGACAGCATGGAATAACCAAACGCAAGAACACCAACTGAAAGCTGGAATTTGCTTGAGTTAGGTACTTGTTTGATATAACCCAAACGCGACAAGGTATGTGTAAGGCGAGTAATGGTTGGTTTTGGTAAACCTGTCATCTGAGCAAGCTCTTGGTTGCCCAAATGCTGATGCTTCGGTGTAAAACAACGTAATAGCTCTAAACCACGTGCTAATGCAGTAATAAATTGGCGATCATTTTCATCCTGCATGTCTTCAATCGGATGTAATAATTCATGCCTTAAAGGCGCTAATAATTTTTCTGTCGGTTCTGCATCAACTGCATCGTTCATTGTCATACCAATCCATATTTTGTTTCGCACTGCGAAAATTATAATCTATTTTTTCTATAAATAGCAAAAGAGCAAACATCCGAGTCTGCATCTAAAAGATAACTTCATTTAACTCATTAAAGCGAAAGATTAAATATTTTATTTTCTGATTTTAAATATAATTTTAACCTTCCGCTTTTAAGCCACCTACCCAATTACACCTTTTTCTTTGAGCTCAGCGAGTTTTTCTGAAGAAACCACTCTTTCCAAAACGGCCTGCGTATGTTCACCCAACAGCGGCGGTGCTGTTTTGTATTCAACGGGTGTTCTAGAAAGTTTGATTGGTGACCCAATTACCTTCAGTTTTTCACGTTGAGGATGATTCATCTCGACCAGCATTTCACGGGCAACCACTTGAGGCTCTTGAAAAGCTTGTTCCAAGTTATTAATCACACCTACCGGAACTTTAGCGGCATAAATTGCATCTACCCATTCATCTGCTGTTTTAGTTAAAAAGTGTTTTGATAAAATTCCGATAATTTCCTCACGGTGTTTGATTCGATCTGCATTTCTGGCAAAACGCGCATCATTTGGTAAATCGGGCAACCCAATACTACGACAGAGTTGAATAAACTGAGTGTCATTTCCACATGCAATAATAAAATCACGGTCAGAAGCTTTGAACACTTGATAAGGCACAATATTAGCGTGTGCATTGCCATAACGTTTAGGGATATTTCCTGATGATAAATAATTCATTCCCTGATTCGCCATTGTGGCAATTTGAACATCAAGCAAAGCCATATCAATGTATTGGCCTAAACCCGTCACATGACGGTTGAGTAAAGCAGCCTGTATGGCAATCGTAGAGTAAAGACCAGTGGCTAAATCGGAAAATGCGACCCCTACTTTTTGTGGTCCACCACCAGGCAAATCATCACGCTCACCTGTGACCGACATGAGTCCGCCCATGCCCTGAATAATAAAGTCATAACCGGGCTCTTCTGCTCTTGGGCCAGTTTGACCAAAACCAGTAATCGAGCAATACACCAGTTTAGGGTTAATCGCAGATAAAGACTCGTAATCCAAACTGTATTTTTTTAAAGAACCCGCTTTGTAGTTTTCAATCACGACATCGGTGTCTTGAATGATAGCTTTAATCAATTCTTGACCATCAGGGCTAGCAATGTCGATAGCAACAGATAGTTTATTGCGGTTGGTAGACTGATAATATGCAGCTTCTTGAGTATCTTGGCCTGAGTCATCTTTCATCCAAGGTGGCCCCCAAGAACGGGTATCATCACCGACTTTCGGTCGTTCAATCTTGATTACTTCTGCGCCTAAATCGGCAAGAATCTGCCCACACCAAGGTCCAGCCAATACCCGACTTAAGTCAAGCACCCGAATTCCATTTAAAGCACCCATCTTCATCCCACTATATTTTGTGACTCATTTCCTATAGGAAAACTTATCCATTTAAAATTTCGCATAGCGATATATATTTTTAATATACACAGCTCTTTTTAAAAATCAAACTTTAATTTTCCACTAAAAATAATGATTTTTTATAAGGAAATATAGCTCAAATAAATCAATAAATTAGCCAAACATAAATCAACAACAAAGTATCGCATTGCGAAATTAATTTTCAAAATATATTGTTTTGCGTTGATCCTTTGATTACTATCGCTTCAAATATTGGTGATTTTACGAACATCACATTGATGTTTTTTGCATGTAGTAAAAGGACAAGACTATGATTCGAGATCAGGAAACCTTAAATCAACTTGTTGATATGATTCGACAATTTGTTGAAGGTGTATTAATTCCTCATGAGAATGAAGTCGCTGAAACGGATGAAATTCCTCAAGATATCGTTGAGCAAATGAAAGCGCTGGGCTTATTCGGTTTAACCATTCCTGAAGAGTACGAAGGTCTTGGACTAACAATGGAAGAAGAGGTCTATGTGGCTTTTGAGTTAGGTCGTACCTCTCCTGCTTTTCGCTCTCTGATTGGAACCAATAATGGTATTGGTTCAAGTGGCCTGATTATTGATGGGACCGAAGCACAAAAATCATTTTTCTTGCCGCGTTTAGCACGTGGTGAAGTGATTAGTTCTTTTTGCTTAACCGAACCGGACGCAGGTTCTGATGCGGCCTCTTTAAAAACCAGCGCTATTAAAGATGGTGACTTTTATATTTTAAATGGCACCAAACGCTTTATTACCAATGCTCCGCACGCTGGTGTATTTACAGTCATGGCACGTACAAACACTGATATTAAAGGCGCTGGTGGCATTTCTGCTTTTATTGTTGATAGCCAAACTCCGGGCATTTCTCTTGGCAAACGCGATAAAAAGATGGGACAAAAAGGTGCCCATACCTGTGACGTTATTTTTGAAAATTGTCGCATTCCTGCTTCAGCGCTCATTGGTGGTGTAGAAGGTATTGGTTTTAAAACGGCCATGAAAGTACTCGATAAAGGCCGTTTGCATATTGCGGCTTTGAGTGTCGGCGCAGCAACACGAATGCTAGACGACTCTTTAAATTACGCCATCGAACGCAAGCAATTTGGACAACCGATTGCCGAATTCCAGCTCATTCAAGCCATGCTTGCCGATTCAAAAGCTGAAATTTATGCCGCTAAATGTATGGTCTTAGACGCTGCACGCCTACGCGATGCAGGACAAAACGTTAGCACTGAAGCCTCATGCGCAAAAATGTTTGCAACAGAAATGTGTGGCCGCGTTGCTGATCGCTGCGTACAAATTCACGGCGGCGCGGGTTACATCAGTGAATACGCCATTGAACGTTTTTATCGAGATGTTCGTTTGTTCCGTCTCTATGAAGGGACCACTCAAATTCAACAAATGATTATTGCCCGAAACATGATTCGCGCTGCGTCTTAATCAAATTTTAAGCGCTTCAAAACGACTTGAAGTGCTTTTTATCAAATGTAGGTAATGGATTATGGCTACAAATTACAAAGAAGGTCTTTCCCGTATACAGCCTCATACGTGGAAAATAGCATTTATTTTTGCATTTCTAGCACTGTTGGTAGATGGGGCAGATTTGATGCTACTGTCTTATAGCTTAAATAGTATTAAGGCAGATTTTGGATTAAGTTCAGTACAAGCAGGTATGCTTGGCAGTTTCACATTGGCAGGCATGGCTGTTGGTGGAATTTTTGGGGGATGGGCGTGCGATAAATTTGGTCGCGTGCGCATTGTGGTTATTTCTATTTTAATTTTCTCACTCCTCACCTGTGGCTTAGGTTTCACCCAAAGCTTTCTTCAGTTTGGTATTTTAAGATTTTTTGCATCACTGGGTTTGGGTTCACTTTATATTGCCTGTAATACCCTCATGGCCGAATATGTCCCAACCCGTTACCGCACCACAGTACTGGGTACCCTACAAGCTGGCTGGACGGTTGGCTATATTGTTGCGACCTTACTTGCAGGCTGGATTATTCCTGATCATGGCTGGCGCATGCTGTTTTATGTTGCGATTATTCCTGTTGTTATTGCTTTCCTCATGCATATTCTTGTACCAGAACCAGAAGCATGGCAAAAGTCTCGACTACAACAACCTGTTGTGGCTCAAAATGCTCTAAAAACCTCGGCATTTAAGCTTATTTTCCAAGATAAACGAAACCGTAATATGTTTATCCTATGGGCGCTAACGGCAGGCTTTTTACAGTTTGGCTACTATGGCGTAAATAACTGGATGCCTTCATACCTTGAAAGTGAACTCGGTATGAAATTTAAGGAAATGACTGCCTATATGGTAGGTACATATACCGCGATGATTTTGGGTAAAGTTCTTGCGGGCATGATGGCCGATAAATTAGGACGTCGTTTTACCTATGCTTTTGGTGCAATCGGCACTGCTATTTTCCTACCTTTAATTGTTTTTTATAACTCTCCAAGCAACATTTTATATTTACTGGTGACCTTTGGTTTCCTCTACGGCATCCCGTATGGCGTAAATGCCACCTATATGACCGAAAGCTTTGCAACAGCAATCCGCGGTACAGCTATTGGCGGTGCTTATAACGTCGGACGTTTAGGCGCTGCCTTAGCCCCTGCAACGATTGGTTTCTTAGCCTCTGGCGGGTCTATTGGGTTAGGTTTTGTCGTGATGGGTGCTGCCTACCTAATTTGTGGTGTGATACCCGCTCTATTCATTAAAGAAAAATTATACGACCCTCAAAAGTCATAAAAAGATCCATCACAAAAAATCCTATAGGTCATATGACTATAGGATTGATGGTCTAACGATCTAAACATGTGTTTTAGATGGTTAGCAGGAAATAAGGAATTTACTCTTCAAAGTTACTCTTTATTTCCCCATATGTGGAGTTTATTACTCTTCATTTTAATTTTTTAGGTAAGCTTAGCTCCCAAGGGAGCTAAGCTTAAAAAAATATAGACCTAAACATTTGTTTAAGGTCGTTCACCCTGCTCCAAACGGCGTTCAATATCATCTAGTACGTTTGGTAAGTCAGCGACACTATCAATCACATAGTGAGCACCCGACGCATTCATTTTTTGGTATGCCTTATCTTTTAGAACAATCTGTTCATCAGCCGATAATGCACCCCACTCTTCATAGCTTAAACCGACTTCATTACCACTAATCGCAAGTCCTACTGTCCAGCACCCTGCGTTTAAACCTTCGTCAATCCCCACCACGGTATCATCTACTTTTACAACAGTTTTGATGTCAGAAACATCGAGTTGAATTAAGTTTTTCCATAACATTTCAGGATATGGACGACCATATTTCACATCACTGGCAGTGACAATACAGTCTGGACGGTAACCCTGATCGGCAGCATCTTTAACCAAACGACCAATCATCATGGATGCATATCCTGTATTACTACCAATTTTTGCACCACGCTTTTTAATATTTTCAAACGTTTCTAATGCACCCGGAATTAAAGCAGAACATTTCGGAATAGAATTTAACTGGTACGGAATAAAGTCTTTATATAAACGGTCAATATCTGCTTCAGTTGCAGGTTTCCCATATACTTTCTGCCATGCCGCTGCTACACGCGGCATTTTTAAAACTGCTGCAATATGGTCACGTTTTTCTAAACCCATTGGCGCACGCGCTTCTTCAACCGTAATTTCAACTTTATTGTCTTTAAATAAAGCCATAAAAGCCAAAATTGGTGCACGTGAGCCAAAATCTACTGTTGTGCCAGCCCAGTCAAAAACTACAGCCTGAATTTGTGTATTGTTGGTTGTCATGATGTATTCCCTTTAATTCAAATGGTTTAATAAAAGTTATGCTGTTACAGCTTGATTGAGATGGCTTTCGCAGTAGCTCGCAATCGCAGCAAGAAGTCCTTCAATGTCATGAATATAAACTTCGCCAATATTGCCAATACGGAAACAGTTAAGGTCAGTGACTTTGCCCGGATAAATTACATAACCTGATTTTTTCAACGTTTCATAAAATGACTGGAAGCTAAATGTTTCGGCTGTTGGGTAAAGGAATGTGGTAATGATGGGCGATTGTGGGCACTCTTTACCGAGCACCAATTCAAAGCCAAGTTGTTGCATACCTTTAGATAAGGTTTGTTGATTTTGTAAATAACGTTGATAACGTGCAGCAACACCGCCTTCTGCCTCAAGCTCAAGCAATGCTTGATAAAATGCACGTACTACATGGGTTGGCGAGGTAAAACGCCATTTACCGTTATGCTGCTCCATCGTGTTCCACTGGTCATACAAATCGAGACTGACCGAACGAGCTAAACCTTTACATGCTTCTAGGCAATCACGCTTTGCCAAAATAAAGCCAAAGCCCGGAACACCTTGAATACATTTATTTGCACTTGAAATTAGAAAATCAATTCCAAGCTCAGCAATATCCATAGGCACACCACCAAATGAACTCATGGCATCTACAATCCAGATTTTTCCAGCAGCTTTCACTAAACGGCCAATGTCTTGAATCGGATTTAAAATACCTGTGGTGGTTTCGCAGTGCACACAAGCAACATGGCTAATAGTTTTATCTTCTAAAACACGCTCAATCTCTTGTAAATCTGGTGTTTGGGTTTCTAAATAGTTCAGTTCTACAACTTCAATATTCAGGCAACGCGCCATTTGCACCATACGTGCACCATATGCGCCGTTATTGATAATCAAGATTTTGCCATCACGTGGAATAGCTGAACCAAGCACAGACTCCACAGCAAAACTTCCACTGCCTTGCATTAACACAGGCGTATATTTTTCAGGTTCGCTGGTTGCCAACTTTACCAGTCGATTACGAATATCTTGTACCAGCGAGTTGTATTCTTGGTCCCAAGTACACCAATCTTTTTGCATGGCACGGCGTACTGTTGCCGATGTTGATAATGGTCCTGGAGTAAGAAGCAAATATTTGTTCTCTAAATCCATATCGAGTTGGGGTTGCATGTTCATAATGTTACTCATTTCTTTCGCGTTCATTTCAATATACATCAATCTGGTTTAAACCAGATGACAAACTAATAAATATTTTGTTCTAATATTTCTTTCATAAATCCAGCCCCCGTGGTCATGCCTTTACCAGCAATTGCACTTACCAGAAAGATGTTTTTTTCAGCTTCAGTGACACAGGCCAACTCATGTTCATGGGTCAGGTAATAACCATTCCAACGTTTTTGAATTGGAGGTAAAGTCAGGCCTAATTTTTCGTGGCAGTAAGCTTGAATAAACTCATTAATCTCTTCACGCTGCTCGAACTGAGGCGCTTCATTAATCGAATAATATTCGTGACTATCGCCTACGATCAGTTCGCCAAATTCATTTTGTTTAATCAGAATATGAATACCGAATTCTTTAATGAAACCCTGTTGTGATGCTTTAACCAGCTCTGCATGACTTGGGCAAGTTTCAAAAGCTGGATAACGTGAAATGGATAAGCCCGAATAAAGAGAAGCATTTAAGTTTTGGTGAAACCGTTGAGTCAGGGCCATTTGCAAACCACAACGTTTCAGATTCAAGCTTTGTAAAAGCTCTGGATATAAAACATCGATCACTTCACCGTGGCAGATCAAAACTTTATTTGCCCGATATGCCTCACCACTTGCCAAACGAACCTGACAACTTTCATGCTGATATTGGGTTTGAACGACACAAGCATTGGTATAAATCTTTACACCTTTTCTTTCGGCATATGCCAATAGTCGCTGCCCAACCACATGCGGTTCGACAGAATAGTCTTCTTCAAAAACCAAGCCGCCTTGAAACTGCTGCTCGGGGTTTAAATAGGAAAATTGGGTGACCAGTTCCTCATGCTTTAGCAAATGAACTGGAATTTGATAGTTATTTGCACGCTCGGCAAACTCATTTAAAACCTGCCATTCAAGTGCCGTATTGGCGAGATACACACCTTGTCTTTGCTCAAATGAAATATCAGTTTCAGCCTGAATGCGTTGATAAAAAGAACGCGTTTCAAGCGCGTACTTTCGCCACTGTTGCTCTGGATGGGTTAAAGTCGATGTTCCAACCATGCCGAAATTACGGCGAGTTGCGCCCACAGGCTTGGCATTTTTCTCGAAGATACAAACTTTCAAGCCTTGTTCTTGTGCCTGTATGGCAGCGGACAAACCTAAAATACCTGCTCCGACAATAATTAAATCAAACTGTGCGTTATTCATAAGACTTCCAATTTACGAAATTTAGGATGAATAAACCCTTGCCTTGTTAAACAAAGCATTCAATTTCAGTCGGTTAAATAAAAATTGTGTTTAGCTAAAACTTAATGAGCGCTTTCGCGCCATTGCTGACTTCTTGCCATAATTTTTCTGGTAAATAACCAATGAATGAGTTTTACAACACATGAGGTCGTCAAAATGAGAATACTCATCGCAACAGCAGCAACCGTGTCTCCTGCATCATCCATATTTAAAACAGCTACCGCAGCTAAACTGGTGTCTGGTGAATAGAGGAAAATCGCAGCCGACACAGTGGTCATGGCATTCACAAAAACATAGACCGATACATCGCATAGCGCTGGAAAACACATGGGCAAATAAACTTTCCAAAAGGTTTTCCACTTCGATGTACCTAGAGTTTGTGCTGCCTGATCGAGCTGTAGCGGAATCTGTTTAATGGCATTGGTTAAAGTCAGGTGTGGGACGGTGTAATAATGCACGATGGTTGAAATCACCAAAATGGTCATGGTTCCATACAGCACATTTAAAGGGTTGCTTTGCTGGTTAAAAAATAAAATATAAGCAATACCTAGCACCAACCCTGGCACGGCAAGAGGTAATAAAACCAAAGCTTGCACATAGTTTTTAATGAATGAATGTGTCTTAAAACGTTCGGTTAATAGTGCCACCATAAAAATCAGTGCTGTTCCAAAAACCGTACTAAAGAGTGCCATGCGAACCGAGTTGAAGTACGCCGCCCAACCGCCGCCATCGACATATTCAAAACTGTAATGTGCTAAGGTCAAAGACAAATCATAAGGCCAAGACTGAATGAATGAAGCCAGCACTGCCGTAAAGATAATCAGTAAAATCGCACCTGAAACTAAACCACAAAATAAGCCCAGAACGACTTCAAGTTTTTTATTCGATGCTGAAACATAAGGTTTAGCCTGAAAAGCTTGAAACCGTGCATGGCGTTTGGTTTGAATACGATCGAAAATGAATACAAAAACTGCTGGTAACAACAATAAGATGGAAATCACTGCACCCATGCTCATATTTTGCTGACCAATAATCTGTTTATAGACATCAAGTGCCATCATGTTAAATGAACCGCCAATGACTTTCGGAATCCCAAAATCGGTCAGTACATAAATAAAAGCCACCAGACTTGCACTAATAAGCCCATAGCGAATTGCAGGTAGTGTGACGTGGTAATGCGTCTTCCAGATATTTTTGCCGAGCGACAAAGATGCCTCAATTAAACGCTGATCGACACTGCGAAAAGACACCATCATCAACATCAAAATTGCTGGAAATAGCCAAAAGCAATAACTGATTAAAATACCGATTGGACCATAAATTTGTATATCGCCCAGTAAAGGTTTAAACACACCTTGCTTACCAAACAAATAAACCAATGCCAAAGAAGGCAAAAGTGATGGCGCTAAAATGGGTAAAAAAGCGACCAGTTTAAAGAAGCCTTTGCCTTTTATATTCACATTGGTGAGTGCAAAAGCATAAATACTGGCAAGAAATACTGTAATGACAGTAGCAGCACAAGCAACCCACACCGAGTTAAATATAGAGCTGAGTAAAGCTGGACTTGCAAAATAATTATAAAAATTTTCAAGGCCAACAAAATTTTGATTTTCATCAAAAAATGCGGTTTCAAACAGCATCATTAAAGGAGCAATAATTGCTAAAGTCAAAGCGATTGCAACGCTTGCTAAAGCAATATTTGATCTTAATGAATATTCAGTTTTTCGACGCGGCTGTGTTTTTAAAACCGCTGAAGCAGCTTCATTTAACATAGTGCGTACCCTTGTTCGTCAAAGATATGAATGAGCTGATTAGGCACTTTTATAAACATGAGTTCTTGCAAAGATTTGAACTTGGTATTTTCAATTTCAATTTGCAAAAGGTGTTTTGCCTGCTCAATTCCATCGATATGAATAGTGCAAAACAAACGACGTTTTGCGCCTAAAAATTCAGTGCTTATTACTTTAACTGGCAAATACAACGATTCTTTATCACTACCAAAATCATCAACTAACTCGACTGCTTCGGGTCTAAAACCAATGCTGTAATTTTCCCCAGCTTTAAGTTTTTGCTGTTCCAAATTTAGAGCAATAAAACCTAAAACCTCGAGCTGATTAACTACCGAACAAGTGGCTGCCAAAAAGTTCATGGTGCCAATAAACTTGGCAACGAATTGGGTTTGTGGCTTGTAATAAATATTGTGCGGCGTATCAATTTGCTCAATGACGCCATGATTCATGACAACCACACGGTCAGAAATGCTTAATGCTTCTTCTTGATCATGTGTGACCATAATGGTTGGCAAATTAAGCTGCGATTGAATCGAACGGATCTTTTGTCTTAGGTTTAGACGTACCTGAGCATCGAGTGCAGACAAGGGTTCATCCAGCAGTAAAATATCTGGATTCGGTGCAATTGCACGAGCAAGCGCAACACGTTGCTGCTGACCGCCCGACAATTGGTTTGGATATTTTTTAGCAATATCGGGTAGTTCAATTAGTTCCAATAACTGTTGAACCCGTTGGCTACGCTGTACCTTATCCCACTTTCTTTTATCTAAGCCGAAAGCAATATTTTCTTCAACGTTTAAGTTTGGAAATAACGCATAGTTCTGAAACACAATTCCACAGTGACGCTTTTCAGCACTCAACAACGTAATGTCTGCGCCCTTTTTTATAACCTTTCCATAATCAGGTTTTTCTAGACCCGCAATTATGCGTAGCAATGTGGTTTTACCGCATCCAGAAGGTCCCAAAAAGCTCACGAACTCGCCAGCTTTCAGGTCTAAATTAATATGCGTTAGGGCCTGAAAGTGTTGGAACTTTTTTTGTATATCCACCACTTCTAAAACCGACGGACCATGTTCAGGATATTTATAGGTCGTTAATGACGACAGTAAATGCCCTGCTAACTCACCCTTCTGGTTTTGACCTAGCAGCGATGATTGCAATGACGAAGGAATTTGCATAATGAGACCCTTATCCAAAAGATCACTTTTCAAAACGCTTTGACCATTCAGCCAAAATACGTTCACGCTGCTCGGCCGCCCAATAAAAATCATTTTTCACAAGCATTTGAGAAAGATTTTTCGGGAAGTCCATAGTGGTATTTTCAATGCCTTTATAGGCCACCATTGAAAAGTTATGGGCATAGGCTTCATTTGCCGGTTTGCTTACCGACCAATTTATAAATTTTTGTGCGCTACTTAATTTCTTGGTTCCTTTCACAATTGCTGAGGCTTCCATTTCCCAACCTAAACCTTCAGTTGGATAAACCACTTCTAAAGGTGCACCCTCTGCTTTTAATTTAAAGGCTGGATAACCGAAGGAAATTCCAATTGGGATTTCGCCCTGTGCTGCCATCTTGCAAGGTTTTGAACCCGAATGAGGATATTGTGAAATGTTTTTATCTAAAGCCTGCATATAGTCCCATGCCTGCTTTTCGCCCCAAATTTGCATCCAAGCCGTGACATCTAAATAGCCTGTGCCACTCGAAGCCGGATTTGGCATCACAATCAGGTTTTTATAAATGGGGTTGGTTAAATCTTTCCAAGTTTTTGGAATTGGTAACTTACGCTTTTCTAATTCGACTTTATTTACACAGATTGCAGATTCCCATGCATCCATACCCGTCCAAGTCGGTACAGTTTTTTGGCTTATAAATTCTGGTTTTAAATTTTGAATACCTTCAGGTTTAAAAGGCTCAAGCATGTCCTTTTTTTCCATGACCAGCAAACTGGTTAAAGCCACACCAAAAACCACATCCGCTTGTGGGTTTTTCTGCTCTGCCAAAAGTTTCGCGGTGATTACACCAGTTGAATCACGTACCCATTTTACTTTGAGTTCTGGATAGGCTTTGTGTAATTCTTCTTGGTATTGCTTAAGTTGGTCGGCTTCCACTGCCGTATAGACTGTAATTTCTTCTGATTGTTTTGATGTTGCTGATGAACATCCCATTTGAATAGTAACTACTACACCTAAAATTGATGCAGTGCCGAGTTTAATTGTCTGTTGAACATACTTTTTCATCTGCAAACCATCGAATGCAATTATTTGATGATCGTATTTCAACAGGTTTATATGACAGTTTAATTAATCTGGTTTAAACCAGATTGCATTTTTATGCTCGCGCTTCGAAATGTAAATCTAAAACATCGTGAAGCCAATATTCTTGGTCAACATCAGTAATCACACCTTCTTTATTTCTATTACTACGGCAAATATATAAACCCAGTGCGCCCACATTGACATGCAGTGCTTTGGCCTGCTGTTCAGATAAAGCCGTTGGATAGAGGTTAATGTCAGCTCTGGTGATATGGCAGTTATATTGATTTGCCATCAGCAAAGTAATGGATTGCTTGAGATCGTGAGTTAAAAACTCAGGAAAAAGCTCGGCGTTCACCCTTAAATGTTCAACCAAAACAGGTCGACCATTAATACAACGACGTCGCCAAACCGAATAAATCGGATGCCCTTTTTCAACTTTTAAATGCTTGGCATCCCAAGAAGTGGCCTGAGTCAGCTCACTCGAAATCACTTCTGTAGAAGGTTCATAGCCTTGTTCAATCACAAATTGATTAAAGTTTTTAGTCGACTGCGGATGATAAATAATACGAGGAGAACGAACATACCAACCACGGCGATCTAAGCGATAAATCAAACCATCAGTTTCCAAAGCCAACAAAGCCTCACGTGCAGCAACACGAGTGGTTTGGAATTGTTCAGAAAGCACCCTTTCTGAAGGGAGTTTTGCGTGGGCTTTTAATACACCCGATTCAATATCGTGGGCAATTGCATCGCGGATAGGAATATATTTAGGTATGCGAGCTTGGTCCTGTTCCATACAAACTTAGAATTTATAAATAAAGAAATTAATAGCAATATACTGAAAAAATGTGACAAAAGCTTTTATTAATGCTGATCTTTTAAGCAAAATACATCCTATTACCCGCTTTTTTCCAATTCATTTTTTCATAAAAAAATAGACCATGTTAATAGTACGATCGTGATGAAAAGTAGAAATTCCAACAATACAAACTCACACCCCCACCTGCGCTATGCTTAAAACAGCAATAGATAAGAACAAAAGCGGTGGAACATAATTAAACCATGATGCTCTTTGTATAATAGTTTTTAATTTTCGCGCCATTGCTCCAACTGTCACATTCACACAAATACCTCCAAAATTAAAAATTAGCCCATATAAGAGAAAATACAGCCAAGCTGGGTGAGAATCTGAAGGTACAAATTGTGGTAACAAGCTAACAAAAAAGAGGCCAATCTTTGGGTTAGATAAATTAATCAACATCCCTTTGCTAAATGTATGGCGGGCTGATTCTGAAGAGTTTTGAGAAAGAATATTTGGGCTTTGTATTGATTTACGTTTGGGCCACGACAGATATGCTAAATAAATTAGATATAAAGCCCCCATAAATTGAATAATTTTGTATAGCATAGGAGTTTCTTGAAAGATAACCATTAACCCAAATGCCGTTAACAAAACATAGAAGAAGACACCAAACTCTACCCCTGCTGCTGCCTTTAATCCTGCTTTTATTCCATATTTTGATGATTGATTCATTACATAAATCATAGCAGGACCTGGTGATAGATTAATAATCAACACAGTTATAATAAAGGTTAAAAAATTATAATTCACACCTATTCTTCCATTAAGTATTTCTTAAAAATATAATTATTTAGAGAAACTTACTTAGAGTTCATCTTAATTAAAGGAGTTAACTTTAACAATTTTAAATAAGAGAATTCTTGGGTGTCCATCCATCTACTCATTAATAATTATTTATTAATATTTTCATAGCCAAGCTTTATATTCTAACCACCAGACTTATCAAAAAGCTCATTATTTAATCTTCCAATAGATATAGGGATTCACTTAAAAGTTGATTCTTAGATATCGTTTACGATTAACTGATATCTACATTACTATCTTTCAGAATTAAAATATAATAATAAATAAAAACTTACAATCATATTCACAACTATAAAAAAACTATTTTTTCATTAAAGTTATTATATACTTATTATCTTTATTAAAACTAAAACATTTAAATACTTAATTAAATATACCTTAATATTTTGATCTTAATTTAGCCATAACAGTGGATAAAAAATTAGCTCAAACAAGGAAACTAAATCCTTTAGTTGCGTTGTCTCATGAGAATTTAAATCTCAATTTTACTACCTAATGTCAGGTAATTATTTATTTTGGCTAACAAATATTTTATTTAAAAAAATTAAATTAATTTATTAGTAATTTTAAAAAATAAATCTTTTACTTAAAAATTGAGCAATTGTGTCATAGCACTCTAAAATTATTTTATTTTTATAAATTTGCATATTCAAAACCTAAGAAAAATTTTAATTTACAGATATTTAATTAACAACCCATCAAATATCAAATGATAACAAATATCATCTACAAAGTATAATAGATTAAATTCCAACCATAATAAAAATCTATATTTTTAAAAAAATCATAATTTTTATAGAATTAAATAAAAAACAACAGGTACAAATAGATTAAAAAAATAACACTTAGAAAATATAGTAAATTTTTCTATTGTTTTTTTACGGATGTATATTTAGATTTAATTAATATGATTTAAATCATGACAATATTTCTTAATAAAATTAAGGTGTCTTTAGGCTCGCTTAATACTTCTCATAATATTTTAAGGAGGAAATATTATTACGAAAAAATATGTGATTTCGCAAAACAAATTAATTGTATTGCTGTAATTAATCATAAAAATATACCGAAAGGTAAAATATATTCAATTAGGAAAGATTAAAAACTCATGAAACTTAAAACAAAATTTTCTCATCTCGCTTATAGCTGTGCATTAATATTATTCGGTTCGGTGCAATTTGCTCATGCAGCGCCTTTACTTACTCCCCATGTTACAAATGAAGTAAGCCCTGCACCTACAGCAAATGCATGGATAGAAATTGATACTCAAGCTTTTGAAGATAATATTAAAAGGACAAATCAGTTACTTAATGGCAAAACACAACTTTGTATAGTCATGAAAGCTAACGCATACGGCCATAGTATTGACCTACTTATGCCAAGTGTTATGAAGTTAAACGTATCTTGTATTGGCATTACCAGTAATGCTGAAGCGGCTATGGTGCGCAAGCATGGCTATAAAGGCAAAATTACACGTTTACGTACCGCCACAGATAGTGAAATTATCAACGCACAAGCTTTAAATATTGAAGAGCTTTTAGGTAACTATGACCAAGCTGCTCGTATGTCTAAATGGGCAGAAGCGAACAATACAACTGTTCATTACAGCTTGGCTTTAAATTCAGGCGGTATGGATCGTAATGGTCTTGAAATGTCTACGGCTCTAGGTAAAGAACAAGCTGTTGCGATCACCAAACTTCCCCATCTTAAAATTGACGGCATTATGACCCACTATGCCGTAGAAGATGAAAAATTTGTCCGTGAGCGTCTGGCGCAATTTAATGAACAAACCGCATGGTTGATTAAAAAAGCCAAACTTAATCGTAAAGAATTAACATTACATACAGCTAATTCATTTGCTACTGTAAATGTTCCTGAATCACATTTAGATATGGTTCGTGCAGGTGCAATTATATATGGTGATTTTCCTAATCACCCTGAATTTAAAGGCATGATGGCATTTAAAACACAAATTGCTGCAGTGAATAATTACCTTAAAGATTCAACTGTAGGTTATGACCAAACTTATACTTTAAAACGTGACTCTAGACTCGCAAACCTCCCTGTAGGTTATTCGGATGGCTACCGTCGTAGTTTTAGTAATAAAGCTTTTGTATTAATAAATGGACAAAAAGCACCAGTGGTAGGTCGAGTATCAATGAATACTGTTATGGTTGATGTAACAGATATTCCAGAGGCCAAAGCAGGTGATGAAGTTGTATTATTTGGTCGTCAAGGCAATGCAGAAGTTAAAACGAGTGATTTAACCAGTCTTACAGGCCATATTTTGACAGAAGCCTATATCCCTTGGAGTAACTCTAATCCACAAGTGATTAAACCCCTTCAATCTCAGCAACAAGTGATATTAACCAATAATAAAGTTGCGGCAAACGCCAACTAAACTTTAGGTGAATTGATAGGTAGCCCTATATTTTGAAAAGTATCGGGCTACTTTTAGCCGAATTACATCTTTTAAGCGATTTTATTCCATCCAGTTTTTTACATAAAAAAGAGCATTTGCATGCCCTTTTTATTTTTTATCTAGCCTTTAGCTTGCGTGCTTAAAACTATCAATTTGCTTAATCTCATAAGGCAAACCAACATAGTTTTCGGCCAATGTGGTTTTACCTGCGATCGAGCCAAGCACATAACTTAGCTCAGCTTGTTTAATCTTATGATCAAACTCACTTTCAGTTTCAAAACGATGCAATAAATGAGTCATCCACCAAGAAAAACGCTCAGCTTTCCATACACGTTGTAGACATTTTTCAGAGTATTCATTTATACCTTGCTCGGAACCTTCAACATAATATTCAACAAGCGCACTTGATAAATAAGCAATATCAGATGCTGCTAGGTTTAGGCCTTTTGCTCCTGTCGGTGGAACAATATGCGCAGCATCACCTGCTAAAAATAGTTTTCCGAAACGCATTGGCTCGGTCACAAAGCTGCGTAACGGAGCGATACTTTTTTCAATAGAAGGTCCTGTGACTAACTTTTCACGACTTTCAGGGTCTAGGCGGTTTTTTAACTCATCCCAGAACTTTTCGTCTGACCAATCTTCGACGTGATCTGTTAAAGGGACTTGTAAATAATAACGGCTACGTGTTTCTGAACGCATACTACATAAAGCAAATCCACGCTCTGACTGTACGTAAATGAGTTCATCGGCTACAGGTGGAACATCGGCCAACACCCCTAACCAGCCAAACGGATAAACTTTTTCAAAGGTTTTAATTTTATCTTCTGGTACGCTGGCACGGCAGACGCCATGGTAGCCATCACACCCTGCTATAAAATCACATTGAATTTGAAAGGCTTTACCTTGGTACTCAAACTCAACTTTTGGTGCAGTGTAGAAATCTTTCACTTGTACATTTTGAGCTTCATAAAATGAAGTGAGCTGCTCTGCTTCACGCGCAGTCATTAAATCTTTGGTGACTTCGGTCTGACCGTATACGGTTACTTGTTTGCCACCCGTGAGTGCTGCCAAATCAACTCGATGCAATTCACCATTGGTTAAGATTTCAATGCCCGAATGCGGTAATCCTTTGTCTTTTAAGTTTTGGTCAACGCCTGCTTGTTTCAATAAGTCGACCGAAACTTGCTCTAAAATTCCTGCACGAATCCGTGAAGCCACATATTCAGCACTACGTTGCTCAACAATAATATGGTCGATGCCAGCTTTATATAGAAGTTGCCCAAGCAATAAACCTGCTGGTCCAGAACCAATAATTGCGACCTGTGTCTTTAAAATATCCATAACTTCATCCTTGTTTCATCCTGACTTTTAAATTACTGGCTTTAAGTTTTGTGCACTATGTATCCAAGACGAAAATAACCGTTTATCATTTAGTTTGTCCGAATAGCGGACAGAAACAACCAAAATAACAGGAATGAAAGGATGCCTTCTCTCGATGCTTTTTTAGAGCACCCGAACTCGCATGAGAAAATTCGTCAAGAAGACTACATTGCAGGCTTAGCAAAAGGCTTGGCTTTGCTGGAAGCTTTTGGAACAGATCGCCAGCGGCTCAATGTGACTCAAGTGGCTGAGCGAACCGGTATTAGTCGTACAGCAGCAAGGCGTTATCTTAAAACTTTAAAATACTTAGGCTATTTAGAAACTGATGAACATTACTTTTGGCTCACTCATCGCGTGCTGCGCTTTTCGAGTTCTTATTTAAGCTCTGCCCATCTGCCTAAAGTTGCTCAGTCATTTTTAAATCTTTTGTGCGCGCAGACATCTCTGACTTTTTCGATTGTGGTGTTAGACGATAACGAAGTCGTGCCAATTGCCCGTAGTTATTTACCACAGCAAGATAATTTGCGCGTTAGTCCTTATGGGATGCACTTAGGAAACCGACTGCCTGCCCATGCCACGTCTACAGGTAAAGTATTGCTGGCAGCACTGCCAGAAGAAGCCCAACATACGTGGGTAAAAAATTACGGTTTAAAACGCTTAACGCCTTTTACCATAGTAGATGAGTCAAAGTTTTTTGAAGTGCTTAAAGGTATTTCGTTATCGGATTATTGTCTTTCTAAAGAGGAACATGAGCTTGGCGTAATTGCAATTGCTGTGCCCGTATTTAATGCACAAGGTCAAGCCATAGCAGCGCTTAACTGCATGTCTCAAACTAACCGAGTACAAGACGATTACTTGGTTCAGCAAATTTTGCCATTGCTGCGTAACACGGCAAATGAACTCAGAAATGTAATTTAAATAGACTTAGAAACTCTTGTCATTAATTAGAGATACAAGAGTTTCAACTCATAATTTTAAATGGCGAATTCTTTAACTTGCTGGCTTGCCAGATCTAATGCATTGCTGCGATAGGCCTGCATGTCTAAGCCTTCTGCATAGATAAATTCAACGTCATGAATGCCCATTAGCCCTAACACTGCTTTGAGATAAGGCGTGACTGCCTCAGTTTCTTGGCCGACATGAATACCGCCCCGACTACTTACCACCACAGCTTTTACGCCTTCAACCAAACCTTGAGGATAAGTTTCGGTGTAGCGGAATGTTTGTCTTGCGCGTGCCACTAAATCAAACCAGTTTTTGAGTTGAGTCGGGACATTTAAGTTATACATGGGTGCGCCTATCACCAATAAATCAGCACTTTTTAATTCAGCAATTAATTCATCAGACAAAGCAACGATTCGTTGAATGTCTTGATTTACATTTTCAGCCCCACGAAGCGCCTGAAAAATTTCTAAATCTAATACAGGTAGGTTCATTTCAGCTAAATTGCGTATGGTGATGTCATCTTGCAAACCTTGGTCTTTTCGATGTTCAAGCATTACATCAATTAGGCGATTGGTTTGTGAACCCTCACCCATAATGCTGGATTTTAATACCAATATTTTAGCCATGACCGTCTCCACGTTTTTGATGAAGCCATATTAACCCCACAACAAATTCAACAGTGGTGATATTATTTCTTAATATTGGTTCCATTTAGGCAACAATCATGCAACATGAGCTAAGTGCAATTTCTATATTTGTGACTGTGGTTGAAGCTGGAAGTTTTGTAAAAGCTGCCGAGCAATTGCATTTAACTCGCTCAGCCATAAGTAAAAATATTGCTCGGCTTGAAGAACAGCTTGGTGTTGCTTTATTTAAAAGAACAACACGTTCACTCAGCATGACTGACGAAGGTGCTTTGTTTTATGAGCATAGCCGCCGAGCAGTGAATGAAATACAAAATGCAGCGGCTTTATTAGACCAAGGGAAAATTAATGCAACAGGCCGTTTACGAATGTCTGTTCCAGTGCTGTTCGGGCAACTCTTTGCTACCCCGCTCATGGTTAAATTTGCTCAACAGCATGCGGACTTACAGCTAGAAATTTCATTTAATGATCGAAATGTAGACTTGGTCGAAGAAGGTTTTGATTTATGCATCCGCATCGGGGCATTGCCTGACACCACTCAGCTCGTTGCCAAACCGATTGGTGAACATCGAATGCTACTTTGTGCCTCACCTGACTATTTAAATGAAGCAGGTCCATTAGAAAATATTGAAGACTTAGACCAGCACGCCACGATTGCCGATCCGCATTTTGGTCAAATGCAAAAGTGGCGACTTCAAAAGGAAAATGCAGAACCTTTATTTATAAAACCTAAAGCAAAACTTCTTTTAAATGACTTACAAGCCATTAAAAATGCAGCGCTTGCTGGAGCTGGTATCGCTTGGCTACCTGATTGGCTCATTCAAAATGAATTACAGGACGGTAAGCTGGTACAAGTGTTAGAAACCATGTCGAGCATTGCTTTTCCAATTCATTTGGTATGGCCTACACTGCCTTTTATGCCACTAAAAACCCGTCTTGCAATTGATTATTTGGCGCAGCATTTACCCCCTGAACTGAACAAACAAGCTTAAAATAGATAAAACCTTGCCCACTGGAACAAGGCTTTTTTAATATTCAAAGCCAACGTTTATTGCTTATATTCAAATGCATTGACCGCCTTATTTGCATTAAGGAAACAATCCAACATCTTTTCCCGATCAATTGCCCCATCTGAACTTAAAAGCTGAATAATTGCGCCTTCAATCATATATAAAAATAGTTTGGCATCATGAAAAGTTGCATCGGTTTTTAGTTTTATAAGCTGGCTATAGATTTCATTCAGCAGCCATGTACGATATCTCACCGCGGTTATATAGGCTTTTGGATAGCTCAGTTTCGTTTCGAACATGGCTTTAAATAAGAGGTAGTACATCCCCTCTACCTCGGTGTGTAAGAAATAAAGCTGTTTGAGTTTATCGGTCGCGCTTGTGCCTTGGGCATACTCTACAATTGAGACCACTTTTTCTTTTAATCGTTCTTTCTGCACGATCAAACAGATTTCAATAAACCGCTCTTTTGAGTGAAAAAAGTTATAAAAAGTCGCTTTGGTAATTTTGCATTCTTTTACGATTCGATCTACCCCAACGGTATGAAAGCTACGATGGTGAAATAAATCAATCGACTTGTTGATGACTTGTATGGCACGGGAAGAAAGCACTAACTTTGGCATAGTTTTACCGTTATAAATTCTTGTTGTTTCTAAATGAGATAAAAAGCCTGTGCCCCTTTTGGGAGAAAAAAAGGCACAGCAAAGCCGTAAAGACTGTGCTTGGCACATCTCAAATTTGTTGTTGCTAAGTTTTAAGTAAAAATGACTTTAAGCCTGAAAACCTTAGGGCTTTCAAGCTGCTTTAATTTTTAAGCTGTGTCGTTATAGCTTTTGGCATTGAGAGCCAAGAAATAATGGATGTGCAAAGCCAACTCCTTTTTATTGGGAGTTCTGCCAGACATTAAAATTATGGTGGCAGAACGAGAAAGGGTTCGCGGACTGGGTAAGATAAACCAGCACACCCGAAGGTGTCCCTCTCCCGTCCTACCGCAACGGGAGGAGACGAGGAGTCTACACATAAGACTATCCCTCAGAAAGGAATAAATCTGATGTGATCTTACAGCGGTCCGCGACGACCGACTGGCAATGTAGGCCAGCAGGCAAAGAATAGTACCCAACCCTATTGCAGTCAAGCACGCAAAATGCCATTTGTTTTAAATTAAATCATTAGAAAAGTAAGACTAAATAATGAGTAGGTTATTGTTAAGTGGGGTTTTAGAGGGAGATAAAAATTAAGCTTATTCTAAAGGATTAAATCGATTTTATTTTAGTATTAATGAAAAACCCTTTTCCTAAATAGCTTTGATAACTTGGCAGCAGAGCAATATATAATCAACTTCTTTTATTTATAAAGGGTTTCTTAATAGGCGCATTATATTACTTTTAGAACCTCTTAATATTTTTAACTAACATTTAATATGCTTCAAAAATTCCAATTAAATCTATGCCTTTGATTAATTATGGTTTATAATTTTTTTGTTGAATCTGAAGCGATGCCAAAACACGGCAAAAACTTCAATGATGCGACCCGAGTACAGCACATCACACCGATTTCAGCAGGGTCCTTGACAGGATCATATACGTTCATCGAGTTATTAGTGAACAGCAGTGATGGTGTGATGCGTAGAATACTCATTCCTCTTGCTACCATTCTTAAAGAGGAATCCAACATAAATTCGGAGGTCGTGGCTATGAAGGCTCAGCAGATTCAGCATAGTGGAGATGTTTCTCAGAACATATTTCTGGCAGTAATGATTTTAATCATGATAATTGTGCTATTAATTAGCCCTTTTAGCATCGAGACACTACTGTCATGTTTTGTTACAATTTTCTGCTTGGCAAATGACTTAGTAAAATGCTATAATAAATCAGCTGTAAGTTTTTTGCAAAACTGCACTCAGGTTGAATCTGAAGCTATGCCAAAACACCGCAAAAACTTCAATGATGCGACCCGAGTACAGCACATCACACCGATTTCAGCAGGGTCCTTGACAGGATCATATACGTTCATCGAAAAATTAGTGAACAGCAGTGATGGTGTGATGCGTAGAATCACTTCGTACCTGTATGGGTAGCTGCATTATAAGCATACAGAGAAAGAGTTAATGAATTTTGAAACTTACGTGAAAGAGAATTTCATTGCAACTTTCAACAAATTATTTAGAAAACAATCATCTAACCTATTAACTATTAAGTACTATCCAGAAGATCTATCTTTTAATGAATTCAATTTAAAAAAAGAAAAAATTTTAGCTGAGGTTTTAAATGACTTGGCTACTAAAACATATTCACCTACATCCCTACATCCTAGCTTTCTAGAAAAGTCAGAGGGGTCATTAAGATTAATCTGTATTCCCTCTATAAAAGACCGAGTCATACAAAAACTCATTTTAAAATATATTAAAGAACATCACGAAAGTAAGTATATTTTGGCTACTAATCATGATTTCTCAGCTAAAATTTCAGAAGCTGGAGCAATAAAAGCAAGAACTAAAGCTTTAATTTTGAGAAACCAAAATCCATATGTGTTAAAAACCGATATTTCATCTTTTTTTGATAATTTAGATCGTCGATTAGCTATAAAAACTGTCAAAGAAAAGCTTGATATACCTGAAATAAATTATTTACTGGAAAGAATTATTAAGGTCGAAACAAGATTTCAAAAAGATAATTTAAACAATGAAAAAGAAAATGCTCTTTTGAAATCAAAAAAAGGCAAAGGAATTAGACAAGGTATGCCCATGTCATCATTTCTTGCATCACTTTATCTTCATGATTTTGATAATTTTATTGAGAAAGAAAATATTAAATGTGTAAGATATGCAGACGACTTAATTATTTTTTGTTCATCTCGCAAACAAGCCTTAAATTATCTAGAAAAAGTAACTATAGAGTTAGAAAAAATAAAACTAAATATTCCTCCTTTGGAGGATAAATCAAAAACTCAAATAGTAAAAAATAAACCTATTGATTTCTTAGGGCTGGAATTTAGATTTGGTGGTACTAAATTTAAAGCCTATGTGCCGGATGTAGTTTTTAAAACAATTCATCGTAAATTAGAAGTCTATGATTCTCTAAATAAAAATCTCAAAAATAAAAAAGATTTTTCTGATGTAATTCAAGATATAAAATACATCTCAAATGGATATAGTGCAGCTTTTCCTGATGCTTGTAATATTAGTGAACTAGAATATGAAATAAATACGAAGAAAATAATTATTTTTTCAAAGCTTTTAACATCACTTGGATTAGATATAGAACGCCTTAGTGCTCGTCAAAAGAAATTCTTTTTTAGCATATAAAATAAATATTCTTACCCCCTAACGATTCTAAATCAATTTGAGTCTATTAGATAAACATTAAAGAACAAAATCTATGTGTGAATGTCAAAATGTCGGTGAATTTTTTGTATGCCCTGACAGCTTTTCAAATATTTTCAGCAATAACTATGAAATGAAAAATAGGTTTCCTCACTACATTAATGAAGAAGCTCCATGCGAAGAAACTCATCCAAAATTTGACTATAGTGAGTTTTATTATGTCTGCTCTGAGTGTGAGCAAGCATGGTATTTCGAATGTTATCCAGATACACCAACAGCACCTATTTTTGGGATTAAACTTTCAGACGTGAACCAAACCTTAAGCCAAAATCGAATAAACAGTATTAAGCAATTCTTAGTTGTTTTAGCTCATGAAGGCTTTTCAGAAAACAAGTGCATTCATAAAGGTTGTACTGACTATTCACTTAACGGAATTAATGTATGCCTTAATCACTTTGGTTATAAGTTGAGTACCTGATAAGTTTTTCTTTCAACTTAACAGGTACTAGGCAAAATACCCAAATAGAAAATAAACTGAATTTATAAACTTAAATTTTTTGATAATTTTCATCGATAGAAATCAAAAGATCCTGCGCTGGAAACCATCCATTTGCTTCTGCTTTTTGTAACCAATATTGAGCTAATGGAATGTTTTGATCCACAAGATCTCCATTGAAATAAAGCAATCCTAAACTCCACTCAGCAGCGGCAATACCTTGTTCAGCAGCAATGTTATAAAGTTCAACAGCTTTATTAATGTTCTGTTCAACACCAGAGCCGTTTTCATATATATCAGCTAAATTATTTATTGCTGGATAAAAATTTTCTTTTGCTGCCTTTTGATAGTATTCAATAGCTAACATAGGATCAGGTTCTCTAAAATGAACACCTAGCATGTAAATCGCTGCCAAATTATTTTCATTTGCCAATATTTGTAATTCTTCTAAAGAAATATCTTTTTCAACTTTATAACAAGGCTTACTTGTCCATGTTAAAGCCCAATTATACTGAGCAATAAAAGACCGATAATATGTAGCTGCTATCCACAACCATGCTCGCCCCTCATTAATGTCTTGTTCATGTCCGTTTAATCCTAAACAATAATTAATCCCTATAATCATTTGTTCGTGGACACTAAAATGCTGCGCTTTATCAGCTACTTCTTTTACAGATACAAAAGCCACTCTGAACCCTTAAATTAAAAAAATAATTAAATATAAGTAAATTAAATTTAGCTATTAAATATAATTCAATGTTCTATAAAACATAAGCACAATAAAGTTAAAAAGATGATTTAAGTCGAGGGAACTAGATAAAATAAAAGCAGCATACTGATAATAGGCTGCTTTTATTTGGGCATAATGGTTATTTCACATAAAGTGGCTAAGTCTAAAAATTAATGGCCTATGACAGATGGTCTATTTCGATCACTGAGTTGACCAACCCCTGCTTCCATGAGCTTACTAGCTAATTCATTTCGTCCATTTTTCATAGACCATTTCATTTCTTCATCCGTAATAACTATTGCGACTAGAAGCTCCATTTTCCCATTTGGAAGTTGTGTACCAAGAGGTAGAGGTTTTTGGGCTTTGGTGATTAAGACATTAATTTTGTCATTCTCATTTTCTCCAACTGATATGGCTTCTACAGTCAATCCATTATACTTTTCAACTCTTTTGAGAAAGCCTGCATCATTTAACAATTCAGCTTGTACTGCCCATTGTAAAAACCAAAGTGGCCATTCAGCATTTTTATCTTTAGTCATTAATATTAATTCATATCCATAACCTGCTGCACCAGAGAGAGCCGCGATTTGTGTTTTTGATTTTATATTTGCTGAACTTGAAACAACTCGCCCTAAATTATCTTTCTCAACTTTTACATCCGAAACAGTTGCTTGAGCTGGCATATCAGAGTTTGTAAGTCCAAAGGTAGAATAAACAGTAATATCTTTGCCAATTTTATCCGCTGGAATTACATATAAACCACCACCAGGCCAAACACCAGCCATGTGAGCTATTTTTAGAATATCATCCGGTAATTTACCTATATTTTCTTCATAATATTGAGTTCTAGTGTTGTATACATTTTGCCAGACAGCTTCTTGATCTTGTTGAGCGCAACTTACTGTAGAAAGTGATGTTAAGCCGACAAGTCCTATTAACTTCTTTAATTTATTAAGCATTTAAAAATTTCTTTTAGCATTTTCAAGTTTTGTTATTTTATTAGTCAATGTTAGATAAAGCAAAAAGAATCTACTTAATATAATGAAATTTATAGAAAACTATAAAGAGGGTAAATTAAAATCATTATAGTGGTTATAAGCTTTTTTTAGGGATTTAGCAGAAGCTTCTATGTTAGTTTTATATTTTCTTAAAATCACGGAGCATAAATTTTAATGAATCAACTAGAATTAATTCTAAAAACCTTTCATGAATATGAGTTTAAGGAGGGTTTAGATGATTTATTCTATTTATCGGGTAACTTTCTCAAAGAAATTTATCCAACGGTTATGCTCGAATATGACCAAGATACAGCATTCTTCATGGCTTTAAAAAGCTTGTTAGACACTGGTGATATTTCTCTATTTTATAATCTAAACTTTGAAGACCCATCTAGAGATGGAGAATTGCTAACTGGATCAGCAGAAGAACAAATTAAGCAGTTAAAGCAAGTCTGGATCGGCAGTGATGCTATCAATAAAATGGATGAGGAAAATAATTATATAGGATGGTACTTCTTAATACAGTGCCCTTATGCATTAGCTCACAAAATTTATGATAAAGATGGAAACTTCGAACGTTGGTTTTGTACTGGCTAGTTATCTTTAAATCTCTAACCAGCAAACAATCGCATATCACGGCGCAAGCCTATAACACGTAGATGTAAATAAAGCGACTCTATTATTCAGACCATCTGTTATCACAACTTCATAATGCGCAAATTTTTTACTACTTCCAACCTTAGTTGCTGTTGCAAATAACACCTTATCTTTTGCACCACTCATATAGCGAATATCCGCCTGTAGGCCCGTATATGGCGCATCCCCTGCATTACAAGCCATCGCAAAAGCGATATCGGCTAAAGAAAATATCACGCCACCATGCACGCCGCCCAATGCATTCATGTGCTCGTCTTTCACATTAAGCTGGCAACGCGCTTCATCAAAACTGCGATGCAGCACTTGCACACCCAATAACTCGGCGAATTGATCAACCGCAGTAGTTTCCATTTTTTGCACAAACGTCTCCCTACTCGTGCGAGTATTCCTTAAGTGTTAAATCTATGTGTATTGAAATCGACTAATTAAAAGCCGTTAAACACTATCTTGTTTAATTTGATAGTTTGAAGAACTAAAGTCCTTATAGGTCAGGCGGTCACCCAACTCTGAGCTTAAAGGCTGAACTTCTTGCATTGAATTTAAGCAGCGCTGTGCAAGCTCAATGTATTCTTGCGTGCCTCTAGTTTTCCACTTTTTTTCTTGTTCTGATAAATCACGTGCTACCTTGGCAGGACTACCCATTGCCAATACATTTGCCGGAATAATGTCTTTGGTTTTAACCAGACTATTTGCACCAATAATAGTGTTTTCACCAATTTCGGCATAGTCCAAAATTACGGTGTTCATGCCGACCAAAACATTTTTTCCAATACGGCAACCATGTAAAGTTGTGCCATGCCCAATGTGTCCCATTTCTTCAACTAAAGTCACACTTTGCGGAAAACCATGTACGGTGCAGCTATCTTGTATATTGGCATTTTGCTTAATATGAATACGTCCAAAATCGGCACGCAATGATGCAAATGGCCCTACATATACGCCCGCTTCAATAATTACATCACCAATTAAAACAGCAGTTGGGTGTACAAAAGCCTCTGGGCTGACCACAGGAATAACACCGTCAATACTATAACAAGGCATGATTTAACCTCTCATTTGTCGCAACCAAACCTCCGAAACGGCGCCAATAGTGCGCTGTGGCATTTGGCATTGGTCCTTCTGCTGTTGCGGCAACAGACAAGAAGTATTCATCGGCAGGTTCAAATACTTTTTTATAAATATTCATTGATAACGTTCGTGCACTAATCGCGGGCCAGTCAGTTGGCAACAACTCAAGCGGCAATGCAGGGTCTTTCAATAAAATCCGTCGATAATAATGAATCAGCAAAGTTCGAATTTGAAAGGCCTGAACAGGTTCGAGTTGTTCGTTTTCTTGCATCAGCAACACGCCAATTTCTCTAAAAATATCGAGGAACTGTAAATATCTTTGACGTAATTCATCAATTGGCCAGTTGGTTCTGAGCATACGACCAATGGTATCGACCGAATTATTAAAGAGCTGCAATGTTTCGGCTTTAAACACCACCACTTGCTCACTCATATTTAAGTCAACCAACAAGCGTTGCAGTTCAATCCGGTTACAACCCGGATAAGCCATTAAGTTTGTCGAAATATTGGCAAACCCTAACCATTCGAGTTCTTTCTTTAGCAACGCTTTATTTTCAGTATCGAGGCTAGACATCAGAATAAGATCCCAATAATGATCCCACTCTTTCATCTGGTCGTTATAAATGCGTTGCTCGGCTTGCAAATAAGTCGAACGGCTTGAATCGGTAATGCGATAAAAACTGGTTCTGCCGATTTTGTCTGAACATAACCAATCATTTTTAACTAAACGAAAAACAGAGGTTCTTACAGCACGGTCATTAAAACCAAACAGCTCTAATAACTGAATCAGGCTTGCAAGACTAATGTTTCCACCCCGATGAAGTACTGAATCTCCAAAAATTGTCGAAATAAGCGAAGTTCCACTTAAGGTTTCATTCTTTACAACAGAATCAATTATTTGCTGTATTTTTGCACTCATACTCATGTCTTGGCGTTTAGTTTCAGGGTATAGATTCTATACCCTGAATGATCTTGATGTTAAGCAATCTGACGCATATCGATTACCCGCTTTGCCTTACCTTCCGAACGAGGTAAGGTCTCTTCTGTCACAACTTCTACAGTAACGCTAATCCCAATCATGGTTTTAATGCGTTTCATCAACTCCTGAGCAAGTTGATTGGCCTGTATAGTACAGTTATGACACATCTCTGTACGAATATGCAAAGTATCCATATGGCCTTTTTTAGTCACCAAAATTTCATAATTTGGAACTAAATGCGGAACTTGCAAAATTTGCTCTTCAATTTGAGTCGGGAAAACGTTCACACCGCGAATAATCAGCATGTCGTCGCTACGACCCACAATTTTATCCATTTTGCGCATAGCCAGATTTTCACCCGGTAGTAAGCGGGTCAAATCACGGGTACGGTAACGAATAATCGGTAAGCCTTCTTTGGTAATGGTTGTAAAGACTAACTCGCCAAGTTCGCCATCTTTACAGACTTCACCCGTTTCAGGGTTAATAATTTCCGGATAGAAATGATCTTCCCAAATGGTTAGCCCTTCGCCCTCACCTAAGCACTGCATGGCAACGCCCGGCCCCATGACCTCAGACAAACCATAAATATCGAGTGCTTTAATATTGAGGCGTTCTTCAATCTCACGGCGCAGTTCGTTGGTCCACGGCTCGGCACCAAAAATACCGACTTTTAAAGACGTATTACGTGCAGTACCAAATTGCTGCTCGAGCTTTTCAATAATACTCACGCAATACGATGGCGTAACCATAATTGCAGTCGGTTTAAAGTCTTGAATAAGCTGAACCTGCTTTTCAGTTTGCCCGCCAGACATTGGAATAACCGTCGCACCTAAGCGCTCTGCACCATAATGTGCGCCTAAACCACCAGTAAACAGTCCATAGCCATAAGCCACCTGAACCATATCTTTCGCGGTTAAACCTGCCATGCGTAAGCAACGCGCAACAATGTCCGACCAAGTGTTAATATCTTTTTGGGTGTAACCCACCACAGTCGGTTTACCCGTTGTACCCGATGATGCATGTAAACGCACAATTTGCTCTTGCGGTACGGCAAACATCCCAAACGGATAGTTGTCTCTTAAATCCTGTTTAGTGGTAAATGGAAACTTCGCCAGATCGTCTAAAGTTACGAAGTCATCAGGATGTACACCCGCTTCATCGAACTTTTTCTTATAGACCGGACTATTTTCATATACAAAAGTCAGGGTTTGTTTTAACCGTTTAGTTTGCAGCTCTCTAAGCTCTGCAAGTGTTAATTGCTCAACATTATCCATTGTAAGGCTGTCCATCGCCTCTCTCCTCATTATGTAATTTTAAAAACCGTCTGAATTAATTTAAGTTTTCCAAAATCAGTGCGACGCCTTGTCCAACACCTACACACATCGTGCAAAGTGCATAGCGTCCACCGCGTTTTTTTAGCTCACGTGTTGCGGTAATCACTAAACGTGTACCACTCATACCGAGCGGATGTCCGAGTGCAATCGCACCACCATTTGGGTTAACGCGCTCATCGTCATCTTTTAAACCAAGTTCACGCATACAAGCCAAAGATTGGGCCGCGAATGCCTCATTCAGCTCAATCACATCCATCTGATCTAGCGTTAAACCTGTTTGCTTTAAAATTTTCTGCACAGCCGGAACAGGACCTATACCCATATATTTGGGTTCAACCCCTGCACTTGCAATGCCTATCACGCGTGCTAAAGGTTTTAAACCATGTGTATCTGCAAATTCACGGTTGGTAATTAACACACACGCGGCGCCATCATTTACACCAGAGGCATTTCCGGCAGTCACCGAACCACCTTCTTTTTTAAATGGCGCTTTTAGTTTTGCGAGTGCTTCAAGTGTCGTTTCACGCGGATGTTCATCACGGTTCACCACAACTACGTTTTTCTTACGGTCTACAATCTCGACAGGCAAAATCTCATCGTTAAAGAAACCGTTTTGCTGTGCAGCAGCCGTTTTTTGTTGGCTACGCAATGCAAACGCATCTTGGTCTTCACGACTAATCTGGTATTTTTCAGCTACATTTTCAGCAGTTTCGGGCATGCTGTCGGTACCGTATTGTGCTTTAAGTTGCTTATTTACAAAGCGCCAGCCAATGGTGGTGTCATAAATTTCAGGTGTACGGCTAAATGCTTCAGTTGGTTTAGCTTGTACAAATGGCGCACGGCTCATCGACTCAACACCACCTGCCAACACAAATTGTGCTTCACCAGCTTTAATTGAGCGTGCCGCAAGCCCTACTGCATCTAGACCTGAAGCACACAAGCGATTGACCGTCATGGCTGGTACAGTATCAGGTAAGCCTGCTAACAGTGTTGCCATACGTGCAACGTTACGGTTGTCTTCACCTGCTTGGTTAGCACATCCTAAAAACACTTCGTCTACCGTATTCCACGGTAGGTTCGGGTGTTTATCTTTTAAATATTTGATGGGCAATGCAGCTAAATCATCTGCACGTACTGCACTTAAGGCACCTGCATATCGTCCAATTGGGGTACGAATAAAATCGCAAATTAAAACGTCTTCCATGTTGACTCCTGATTATGCAAATTCAGTCATATCACGTGAATATTGGGTAGCAATGTTTTGAGTTTTTGCTACATATTGCTTGAGATAGATACTCGCGCGATATTTTTCCTCTCCATACAGTGCATATAAGTTATTTAAGGTTTGGAGCACATAAGCACCGCCCATTTGTGTCAACCACTGGTAAGGGCCTTTAGGATAATTCACTCCATATTTCATGGCATTATCAATATCTTCCAGACTCGCAACACCATGTAAACTTGCTTCACACGCTTCATTAATGAGTAAAGCGATGGTGCGTAAGGTTAACAGTGCCGGATGGTCTTTAATCCACATCACGCTCATGCCAAACTGTGCAAAGTAAGCCTCAACTTTAGCCAGATCACTTGCTTCACAAAGTTCGTTATGACTGAGTACTAAAGCTTCCGCATGCTCAAAATCATGATGCCAATCCATTAAAACCACTTTACGGCTCAGGTAATGAATATTGGCTGACTCACCTTGGCTTAAACGTAAGTCGATATCATCAATTTGAAGGATATTGTCATCACTCGCAGATCCGCTTTTTAAACCTAAACGCGTTAAAAAAGCAGGTAGCTGAGACCAAGTCCCTTTTAGCTGAATATGTGCATCAATTGGCTTGGCAACCACAGCTTGAGGCTGAAATGTCTCGTACTGATTTTTTTCGTTATAGCTATAAAAGCCTTGTTTTGACTTACGGCCCCAAGCACCTGCATCGACCAATTCTTTTTGAATCAGGCTTGGACGGTAGCGTGGCTCGTAAAAAAACTCTTGGTAAACACTTTGGGTTACCGAAAAGTTAACATCTTGCCCAATGAGGTCGGTTAGTTCACACGGCCCCATCGCAAAACCGCCGCATTGCTTTAAGGCATAGTCTAGCTGGTCGTAGCTGGTGACTTGTTCTTGCAGTGCTCTAAAGCCCTCTGCATAAAATGGACGTGCAATTCGGTTAACAATAAATCCAGGAGTCGACTTGGTGAGTACCGGAATTTTTTTCCAGCCCAACATCAAGTTTTTTAAAGCCAAACATAAGCTGTTTGGTGTCTTTAAGCCTTGTACAATTTCAACCAGTTTCATGACTGGCGCAGGATTAAAAAAGTGTAAACCTACCACGCGCTCAGGATGAGCAATGCCCGCCGCAATTGCAGTTACTGAAATTGAAGATGTATTGCTTGCAAAAATGGTTTGCGCACTACAAATTTCAGCAAGTTGCTTAAATAAAGACTGTTTAACTTCTTTTTTCTCAACAACTGCTTCAATAACCAAGTCAGCATCACGCAGTGCTTCAACTTGATTGACCACCGTTAAACGCGCTAAGGCTTCATCAACTTGCTGTTGTGTGAGCTTGCTCTTTTCAACCAGCTTTTTAAACGTCTGCTCTAAGCCTTGAGCGGCTTGTTGCGCTTTTTGAGCGTCCAGATCATATAAAACGGTCGAGTGCCCATTAACGATGGCTAACTGGGCAATGCCGATGCCCATGGTGCCAGAACCAATCACGGCAATTCGGGCACGAGATAAATCTAAATCTGTCATGCTTAGCGCCCTTTAAAATTTGGTTCACGTTTATTCATAAAGGCTTGTACACCTTCACGATAATCTTCGGAACGACCAGCAATGCGTTGTAAATCTCGCTCTAACAGCATTTGCTCATCAAAGGTGTTATTACTTGATTGATGAATGGCTTTTTTAATAAGAGATAGACCAAAAGTAGGTTGTTTCGCTAAACGTTCAGCGAGTTCAGTCACTTTTGTTTTAAGCTCGGCGTCCTCAACAACATCCCAAATCATGCCCCATTCTTTTGCGGTTTCTGCCGGTAGCTTGTCACCTAACAAGGTCAAACCCATCGCACGCGCATGACCTACAGCACGTGGTAAAAACCATGTACCCGCAGAGTCTGGAACTAAACCTAAGCGACAAAATGCTTGTACGAAGTTTGCCGATTTAGCTGCAATCACCAAGTCACACGCCAGTGCAATATTTGCCCCTGCACCTGCTGCCACACCATTTACCGCGCAAATGACAGGCTTTGGCATATTTACAATCGTTTTAATGAGCGGGTTATAGTAAGTTTCAATGGAATATCCTAAATCTGGAGCTTCAGCATTTGGGTCTACTACACGATCACCTAAATCTTGCCCTGCACAGAAGCCGCGGCCTTCACCACTAATCACAACACAGCGAACATCCGAATTTTTAGTCCACTGGTTTAAAACCTCAGCCACTTCACGGTGCATATCAACGTTAAAGCTATTCAGTGCTTTTGGGCGGTTAAATGTCAGGTAGCCAACACCATTTTTTTCTTCAGCAATAATATTTTGATAGTCCATCACTCACCTCTAAACACTGGCTTTCTTTTCTCAAAGAAAGCATTAATCCCTTCGTTTCGATCTTTTGTAGCCGCCAGCCAGACAAAGTTTTGACGTTCAAACTTGAGTCCCTGACTTAACGTTGTTTCATGAATACTTTTAATTGATTGTTTAATCACACGAATCGCTAAAGGCGCTTGTTTCGCAATTTTGGCTGCAAGCTGAACCGCATATTCAACGGTTAATTCGGTCGGAACCACTTGACTGCAAATGCCATGTTGCTCTGCCTGTTTTACTGAAATCATCTCACCTGTCATAGCCCAGCGCATGGTGAGTTGTTGCCCTACCAAGCGCGCTAAACGCTGCGTTCCGCCTGCACCCGGCAACATACCAAGGCCAATTTCAGGTAAAGCAAAACGGGCATTTTCACCGCAAATCACCATATCTGAATGTAAAACCAACTCAAACCCAGCGCCCAAGGCATAGCCATTCACTGCACTAATCAGCGGTTTACTAAAAGCATCAATTTTTTGCCAAAGCTTCGGGCGAATATCGAGTTGCAAAGACACGGCGTCCATTGCAGCCAACTCACTTAGATCTGCTCCAGCCGCAAAACACTGAGCGTTACCCGTTAAAACCACTGCTTTGACTTGAGCATTATATTCAGCTTCTTCGAGCAACTCGCACAAACACTGCAATGTTGCATTGTTTAAAGCATTTCTTTTTTCCGGACGGTTTAGGGTTAATAACAAAACACCGTCAGCAGCTGTACTGGCTTTGATCAACTCTTGCATGACAGCCTCTATTCATCAAAACTCAAGCGAACATTTGAGCCTTTTGGTAAGGTCTGACAGCTCAGCACATAGCCCTTTTCAACTTCATCTTCTTCAAGACTATAGTTAAGGAACATGTCGACTTCGCCTGAAAGCACCTTACAGCGACAGGTCGCACACACCCCACCTTTACATGCATACGGTAAATCAGCACCAGCACGTAAAGCCGCATCAAGAATACTTTCGTCGTCCTGAGCTACAGAAACAATCAGCTCACGACCATCTAAAATGATGTTTACTTTTTCTTCTTTACGGTTTGCATCCGTTTCAACACTACGTTTACGCGCTTGCCCTGTATGGAAACGTTCGGTGTGAATGCGCTCTTTGGCAATACCAAAGTTCGGTAAAGTATTTTCTACGGCATTCATCATTTCGTCTGGGCCGCAGGCAAACACATGGTCGAAATTTGTTTCAAGCACTTCAAAATCAAAAAGTTGCTTAAGCTTTTCTGCATCAATACGACCGTTCATGAGTTCACTATCGTTGAACTCACGAGAAAAAATATTGATGAGTTGAAAGCGTTCTTTAAACTGATCTTTCAAATCCATAATTTGCTCGGCAAACATAGTTTGTTTCCATGAACGATTGCCATAGAGCAACGTGAATTTAGCTTCAGGTTGTTCAAACAAAACTTGTTTAACAATGGATAAAATTGGGGTAATACCACTCCCCGCAGCAACGCCTAAATAGTTTTGTCCGCCCATCTTGGCTGCTTTTTGAAAAAACACACCTTGTGGTGGCATCACTTCAAGCACATCGCCCACTTTTAAATGGTCATTTGCCCAGTTTGAAAATTGACCCTGATCAATTTTTTTAACCGCAATGCTGATGTCTTCTTTGCCTGCATAACTACAAATTGAATAACAACGACGGATTTCACCCGCTTCAGTTAAATGGCGAATGGTTAAATGTTGCCCCGGTTGAAATTGAAATTGTTCTTGTTGTTCAGGTACAACATCAAATGCAATACAAATTGCCTGATCGGTTTGAGGCGTAATACTTTTTACTTTTAATGGTACAAATTGGCTCATGGCTGATTTCCTTATCTAAAGACTTAAATACATTTGAAGTAATCAAAAGGCTCAAGACAGTCCTGACATTTATAAAGTGCTTTACAGGCGGTAGAACTAAACTCTGTTAACAGTCGGGTGTGTCGGCTTTTGCAACGTGGGCACTCAACGCCATCATTTAAATGAACGTGAGTTCCACACTGATGCGCCAACCCTTCAGGTGGTGCAATGCCATAAACTTGCAGTTTCTTTTTACCCGCTTCAGACATCCAGTCTGTGGTCCATGCTTCTGATAAATCGACCATCACTTTGACCGGTGTCAAAGCTTCTGCAGTAAATGCCTCAACAATTTGTGCTTTGAGCATATCTGTTGCTGGGCATCCGCTATATGTCGGAGTTAGACGAACAATAATTTCTTGTTGATCATTAAGCTCTACACCGCGGATCATGCCTAAATCGACAACCGATAAAACCGGAATTTCAGGATCACTTACCGTTTGTAGAACATCCCAACATTGGTCGATGCAATGACGAATCATTTGCATGGCTCACCTCCTTGTCTTACCAGGTCATGCCCGGATAAGTTCTTTGAATACTTTGCATTTCAGCTAACAAATAACCTAAATGCTCAGTATGCAATCCTTGTTTCGCACCACGGCGATAAGCACCGTTCACAGCAACATTCAATTCAAAACGCTTAAGCTCATCTGCAATGGTTTGGTTCCATTGTTCTTTTTCATTTGAAAAATCTGGAATCACACCTTCTGCAACTAATGCTTTTTCGTCTGCACTCAGTTCAAATAATTCAGCGGTAAAGCGCCATAAATTATTTAATCCGTCTTGTACACGTTGATGCGCTTCATCTGTGCTTAAACTTAAACGCTCCATCCAGCTTGTCGAAAAACGAATGTGATACTTCACTTCTTTTAAAGATTTCACAGCAAGCGCACTGACTTCAGGAAGCGAGCTTTGGGTTAACGCCTTAAATAAATGAAGATGGTAATGGTCCATCAACCACTGGCGCACAATCGTTTGAGCAAAATCACCATTGGGTTGTTCGCACAACAATAGGTTTAAAAATTCACGTTCTGTACGGAAATACGCAAGCTGATCTTCATCACGTTGAGCTTCATCATATTGACCAGCCAAAGTCAGAAAGTTTCTTGCCTGACCCAACAAGTCCAAACCGATATTTGCTAAGGCAATATCAATTTCAAGCTCAGGTGCATGCCCGCACCATTCAGCCAAACGCTGAGATAAAACCAGTTGGCTGTCGCCAATATGTAATAAGAATTTAGATAAAACTGAATGATTCATTTGCCATTCCCCTTACATGTGCTCAATGCCGTCTGGGATATGGTAAAAAGTCGGATGACGATAAACCTTGTCTAAAGAAGGATCGAAAAATTCAGCTTTTTCATCTGGCTGTGATGATTTAATCAGTTCTGAACGAACCACCCAAATGCTAATTCCTTCATTACGGCGTGTATAAACATCACGAGCATGTTGCAGTGCGATTTCATCATCAGGTGCTCTTAAGCTGCCTACATGACGGTGGCTTAAGCCTTGTTTACTACGTACAAATACTTCGTAGAGCGACCAGTTGTTTTTATCTTCCATTTTGATTTCCTCAAATTTTTCCATAAATCTTGTTAAGCAACTTTGTTCGCTTCAAACTGCTGTTTTTTCGCGTAGACCACTGCTGCATCACGAACCCATTTGCCGTTTTCCCATGCTTTACGGCGTGCTTCAATACGCTCGTGATTACATGGTCCACGTCCGGCAATTACTTCATTAAATTCGTGCCAGTCAATCTCGCCAAACTCATAGTGGCCTGTTTCTTCATTGAACTTTAAATCTGGGTCCGGTACTTCCAAGCCAAGTTGCAACACTTGTGGCACGGTGTTATCAACAAACTTTTGACGTAATTCATCGTTACTAAAGCGTTTGATTTTCCACGCCATGCTTTGTGCGCTGTTTGGAGAATGTTCATCACTTGGACCAAACATCATCAGTGCTGGCCACCAATAGCGATTTACCGCATCTTGTGCCATCTGTTTTTGTTCTGGCGTACCGTTTGCCAAAGCCATCATGGCTTCAAAACCTTGGCGTTGGTGGAAACTTTCTTCTTTACAAATACGTACCATTGCACGTGCATATGGCCCATATGAAGTACGGCAAAGCGCAACTTGGTTCACAATAGCTGCCCCATCGACAAGCCAACCAATTGCAGCAACATCTGCCCAAGTCAAAGTTGGATAGTTAAAAATTGATGAGTATTTCATTTTCCCATCAATTAATTTTTCCATCATGTCATCACGGTCAGCACCTAAAGTTTCTGCCGCGCTATACAAATACAAACCATGACCCGCTTCATCTTGTACTTTCGCAAGCAAAACCGCTTTACGTTTTAAAGTCGGCGCACGAGTAATCCAGTTTCCTTCAGGCAACATACCTACAATTTCAGAATGGCCATGTTGTCCAATTTGACGAATCAATGTTTTGCGGTAGGCATCGGGCATTTGATCCTTAGCCTCGATCGTAATTTCATTGGCAATATTTTGTTCAAATTTCTGGTAATTGTTTTCCATTCTTTCATTCCCTGTAGGTATCACCCTTGAATCTATTTTTCGATACACTAAAAATAAAGTCAATCACTTTTTTAGTATCAAATTAAATCCACAACAATAAAACATATCAAGTTATTGAAATTATTAATTTTAAACCAATTGTAAAAAACCTTTTTACTTTTATAAATCAAAATAAAGTTGACTTTTAGACAAATTAATCTGAAATTATGAATCATATTTTTGCAGTTTTTATAATTGATGTATCACATAAAAAAGGAGTTTGGTCATGCTTGAACAAGCACACCTAGAAGGAACCTCAACTGACACAGATTTTCAGCAGTCTGAGCATCAACTGCCTCATCTTGCTTCTTCTGTCTATGGAACATGGCATTCGACGGGTGAAGAACTACGCCCTGTTTACCATGCTATTACAGGTGAAGCGATTTATGCTGTAAGTAGTCATGGCATTGATATGAAACGTGTTGTTCAATATGCCAAACAAAATGGTTCAGAACTGGCTAACTGGACATTTCACCAACGTGCAAATGCGTTAAAACAAATTGCCCAACATTTACTTGAGCGTAAAGAAGAGTTCTACAAACTTGCTTATGCGACAGGCGCAACTCGTAAAGATGCATGGATTGATATTGAAGGTGGCATCCAGACGTTATTTGCCTATTCAAGTCTGGTTCGCCGTGAACTCAATGACGAAAAAATTATTACTGAAGACAGCTGGATTCAACTCTCTAAAAATGGCACTTTCGGTGCTAAGCACATTTTAAGCCCTAAAGCAGGGGTTGCAGTTCACATTAATGCTTTTAACTTTCCAATTTGGGGAATGCTTGAAAAGATTGCACCAACTTTACTTGCAGGTGTGCCATGTATTGTTAAACCTGCAACCGATGGTGCCCAATTAACTCAAGCGGTTGTAAAAACCATTGAAGAAACACATGTCTTACCAAAAGGCTCGCTACAACTCATTTGCGGTCAGACTTATGATCTGTTAGAACAGTTAGGCCCACAAGACTGTGTGACCTTTACAGGTTCTGCTTACACAGGCCAAAAACTACGTAACCACCCTCACCTCAATAAATATTCGATTCCATTTAGTATGGAAGCCGACTCGGTAAACAGCGCAATTTTAAGCCCTGAGGCAAATGAAGAAACTGTCGATTTATTTGTGCGTGAAGTCTTCCGTGAAATGACCACCAAAGCAGGCCAAAAATGTACTGCAATTCGTCGTGCATTTGTTCCTGAAAACTTGTTAGCGACTGTGCAAGAGAAACTAACTGCCAAACTTGCTAAAGTTGTAGTGGGTGACCCTCAAAAAGAAGAAACCACCATGGGTGCTTTAGCGAGCATTAAACAAAAACATGACGTTGCAGAAAAGGTTGCCGAACTCAGCAAAGATGCAAAAATTGTTTTTGGTGGCAACGATAGTTTTACATTTAATGCAGATCATCCTGAAAAAGGCGCTTTTTTCGCTCCAACTTTATTGGTGTGCGAACAACCTTTACAAGCAACGAATGTTCATACCACGGAAGCTTTCGGTCCAGTATGTACACTCATGCCATATCAAAACATTGAAGAACTGGCTGATCTTGTTTCACGTGGTGAAGGTAGCCTAGTGGCTTCTGTCGTTAAAAATAATGATGAGAATATTGAACAAATTATTCAAAAAATTGCGCCTTGGCATGGCCGTGTGCATGTACTCGATGCAGAGTCAGCAAAAGAAAGTACAGGTCATGGTTCACCACTTCCACATTTAGTACACGGCGGCCCTGGTCGTGCAGGTGGCGGTGAAGAGTTAGGTGGTATTCGCGCGGTTAAACATTATATGCAGCGCACTGCAATTCAAGGCTCTCCGAATAGTCTGACACAAATTACCCACTCATGGACTGCTGGCTCAAAAGTTAATGAAGACCGTGTACATCCATTTAAAAAGTCTTTTGATGAGTTAGTGATTGGTGAACGTTTATTAACAGCGCGTCGTACAGTCACCGAAGCAGATATTGTCAATTTTGCTTGTTTAAGCGGTGACTATTTCTATGCACATACCGACAAAATCGCAGCGGCCGAGTCTTTCTTTGGTGAGCGTGTGGCACATGGTTACTTCATTGTATCTGCCGCAGCAGGTCTATTTGTCGATGCAGCACAAGGCCCTGTGATTGCCAACTACGGTATGGACAACTTACGCTTTGTTGAACCGGTTAAAATTGGTGACTCGATTCAGGTTGAACTCACCTGTAAACAGAAAACCCCTAAACCACAAAAAGACCCGTCTCAGCCAGCGCATGGCGTTGTGGTATGGGATATTAAAGTCAAAAACCAACGTGGTGAACTTGTCGCAACTTACGACATTTTAACCTTAGTTGCTCGTGAGGCTTAATGTTTAAAATGAGATGGGGTCACCTCGTCCCCATCTCATTTTTTTTAGCACTCAATTGCGTTAACAGCGAGACCACCTTTTGAAGTCTCTTTATATTTCTCAGACATATCTTTGCCTGTTTCCTTCATGGTTTGAATCACTTTATCTAGCGTGACAAAGTGTTCATCGTCATCATGAAGTGCCATTTGGGCTGCATTAATGGCTTTTACGGCTGCAATTGCATTTCGTTCAATACAAGGCACCTGAACCAAACCACCAATCGGGTCACACGTTAAACCCAAATTATGTTCAAGCCCAATTTCAGCCGCATGTTCCACTTGCTCAGGTGATGCTCCTAAAATTTCGGCTAAACCCGCCGAAGCCATCGCACATGCCGAACCGACTTCGCCCTGACACCCTACTTCTGCACCAGAAATAGAAGCATTGAGTTTACATAAAATGCCAACGGCTGCTGCACTTAAAAAGAAACGAACCACTTTATCTTCGGAAAAGTCTTTAGAGAAAGTCACGTAGTAATATAAAACTGCCGGAATAATTCCTGCTGCCCCATTTGTGGGTGCCGTCACTACTCGACCGCCAGCAGCATTTTCCTCATTTACCGCTAAGGCAAATAAATTGACCCATTCCATCGCATGGAAAGTCATCACAATCAGGTTTGAGTTTTTCTTATTTAATAACTTATCGTGAATTTTTTTAGCCCGACGTTTTACGTTTAATCCGCCTGGTAATATGCCTTCATTAATTAATCCGTTGTGAATACACTGCTGCATCACTTTCCAGATTTCCATAATCTTGCTACGAATCTCAGCCTCACTACGCCAGCTTTTTTCATTTTCAAGCATTAACTCGCTCACTGATAAATGATGAGTTCTACATAAGCTTAAAAGTTCAGCCGCACTGTGAAATGGATATGGAACCTTAACGTCGTTTGTTTCAGTTTGGGTGTGTGCTAATTGTCTTTGGCTAACAATAAAGCCACCACCAACCGAATAGTAAGTTTCTGCATATAAAATTTCTTGAGCCTCGTTATACGCAATCAGTTCCATTGCATTGGGGTGATAAGGCAAAGAGTCATCTAAAAAAAGCACATCATGCTTATAGTCAAAAGCAATACTCTTTTGCCGATGAAGCTGGATGGCGTTATTTTCTAGAACATCTTCAATCAAGCTTGTACTTACTTGGGTATCAATATGTTCAGGGTCAAAACCCATTAAACCTAACAGAACAGCCTTGTCTGTCGCATGACCGACACCCGTTGCCGACAGCGAACCGTATAACTTCACCTGAACTCTAGCTGTTGCTTGTAAATCGTTTTGCTTCAATAAATCATCCACAAAACTGTATGCCGCTCGCATGGGTCCAACTGTATGGGAGCTAGATGGGCCGATGCCAATTTTAAAAAGATCAAATACACTAATAAACACGTGGTCCTACCTTCGATTCATTATTATTCGTATGTTCGTCATTATTGTGTCCTTTCGGATAGCTCTAAAATTATCATTAAGCCAAGTACAAATCACGAATAACTCTTCGGCAGTAGCACAAAAAGACAACGGTTGAACAATCACTATAAATAACTTTCTTCACCGCCATAACTTTTGTAGTTTTTATTAACAAATATAAATGTATTAGCGCCTCCTTCCTTAAAACAAGTACAGGAAGTTGTACAAATAAAAAACTACAAATATTAGCCATTAGTCGCACCTCCCTATTTTTATTCATTTTTGCTGGTAAAGTGCTTTACATGGTTTGATACAACCTACTTAACTCAGATGCATAATTCACCTGTTCTTGCATCTGATGTTTTTCTGCCTCTAGTCCGCTAGGGGCTTTTTTTATTATTGATTTAAATACTGATATATTAAATTTCTAGACATAATTAAAGACAAGAAAAATGGATCGAGTATTCAAATTAAGTGTTTTAAGTTGCCCGGTTTTATTATTAAGTGGTTGTATTGGTTGTTATAACCCGACAGGCTGTAGCCGTGATGATTCGCCTTATTTCTATACAACACAAATAACTCAAATCAAAGGTGTAACAGTTCCTGTTGGAACAAAACTGGTTTATAAATCTCAAAAGTCCAAACAGAAAGATGAGCAAACTGCACCACTTAAAGAAGAACATATAACAGGAATAAAGCTACCGAAAGATACGGCTATACTTTGGGGAGGAATGCCTACCAATCATCTCCTTCAGTTTGCTAATCCCGAAATGCAAGGATTTACAGCCTACCGAGCACAAGAAGCTCCAGCTGTATATTCCAATCAATTTTTAAAACTCTGGAAAGAATGTGATAGTGATTTAGATATCTCGATCAAAAATAAAAATGACTGGAGCTTTAACCCTGCAAATATGAAAATTATTGGATGCGGAATTAACTATCAAGAAAGAGCTTCATACAACACCAACAATCCAAGCCAAGACAAAGTGGATATTTTTCTCATCAAAATTAATCAGGCTTTACAGAAGCTGCCACAACAAAAAGAGTATCCCGTTATCCATTATTCCGAAAATTAAAGTAAAAAAGCCTGCATTTTCAGCAGGCTCTTTTCTTTAAAATTTGATTTAGCAAACTTTAATTAAACATATTAACCACAGGTTGCCTGAGTAATTTTCTTAGAAGCAGGATCAATAGTAACTGTAACTCGGTTTGTACGATAATCCATAGTCATTGGTTGACCTGGAGCCACTTTGCGCACAATTTCTGATTTAGTTTTTTGTTTAATTTGATCATCAGTAAGGCCAGATTGACCCACTAATTTTTGAGCTTCTTCTGCTACACAGTTTGCTTGATTATCACGGAATAATTTCCATTCTTCCACGACTTGGCCGTTTGGTAAATGACAATACCCAACCTGACCATTTGCTTCATTTCTAATTTCTAATTTCCCACCTTGTTCAACACAATATTGACTAGCTGGGTTTGGTGAACCAATTTTTGGTGGAGTTGAATCTTTATGTTGTACAGATGAACAAGCCGTTAACGAAACAAGCGCTAAGCCAAGAAAGATAATTTTTTTCATAAATTTTTGCTTCTTAATAAAAAAACTAAAGATATCAAAAAAATTCATGTTTCATGTGTCTTGTTTACAATAAAAAACTCACTTGGGAGTTCTACTCACCATTTCTTTAATTGATTGGAATTTAAGATTTTCCTTTCTAAAAATAATTATCAAAATATTGCGATCATGGCCTTTCCAAAATTCGTGCTCCAGATCCGTCTTGCCCTAAAACATCTTCAGGATTTCTTAATGGACATTGCTCTAATGATAAGCAACCGCAACCAATACACCAGTCCATTTCATCCCGTAACCTCGTTAATTTTTGAATACGATCATCGAGATCTTTTCGCCAATGGCTTGATAACTCTTTCCACTGTTTAGCTGTTAATTTGCTCCCCATAGGATATGCGCTAAGAGCCTCTTTAATTTCATTTAAAGGAATTCCTACTCTTTGAGCAACTTTAATAATCGCAATATATCTTAAAACGATTAAGGGAAAACGGCGCTGATTACCATTGGTTCTTATACTTTTTATCAGCCCCTTCGCCTCATAAAAATGTAGGGTCGAGACAGGAACTCCACTCCTTTTTGCAACTTCACCCACAGTCAAAACTCGACTAGAGTCAGCTTTTTTATTTTCACTTATCATGATTAACCTCAACTTTACTCGAGGTTTATAAGAGAGCCTATTGGTTTTGTCAAATGAAAATCTAAACACCTTAACTGCTAAAAGCCACTTTTATGAGCTTATCGCTCTTAACTTTTCTATAAAAGCTGTGAAAATAAATTTGATACGATTACTAATTCAATTAAATTTATAAAATGAGCTGCCGACATTTAAATTTAAGAAATTAATTTTGTAGGGTACATGGACACCCGCAAATCCAAAACATGTTGTAAACAAAAGGCATTGGTGCTCCTAATGGATAGACCTTAGCTTGTTCGATCTTATAAGTTTTTTTACGTGACTCAATGTGAAGTATATGATCGTAGCGAGCAACTACAATTCCCTTTTTATATAATTTTTTCCGTTCATTCTTTGCATCAAATTTATATACCAAAAAGTAAACTTTTTCTCCTACACTGATCTTTGAATGATTAACCATAATGTAACCATTACAATACTTACATTGCCAATCTTTCATATCTCAAATAATCACACACTTAAATTTAAAAACACATCGAATTTTATAGTATAGATTTATTAAAGCTACAAATCTAAAGAAATATTTTAATTGAAAAAATAAGGTTTATTTGTGACAGACATCACAATAAAAACGTAAAAATTTCAAATTATATCTAGAAACATCAATCACTTACCTAGCTATCTTTTAATATTATTATTTTAAAAAATATTAAATTTATCTATATTTTATATTACTATATAGTATTTCGGTTAATAAATTTAAAAGCGCCGATATAAATAATTTTAATATTTAATAATCTAATTATTTCATTATATTCAACTAAACCACAAATAAAGTAATAAATAAATCTTAAGATATTAAATTAACTTCATGTTTAATTGAAAATAATTCAGTTCACATTATGCAAAATAAAAATATATAATTATTAGAATTACAATTTAATTTTTATTATGTCAACTCAACGTTTAAAATTAGAGCTCCCATCTGGACATGACCAATTATTACTTCATTCTTGCTGTGCTCCTTGTTCAGGAGAAGTTATGGAAGCATTAATTGATTCTGGAATTAAATTTTCAATATTTTTTTATAATCCTAATATTCATCCGATAAAAGAATATCTCATCCGTAAGGAAGAAAATATTCGTTTTGCAGAAAAGCATAATATTCCATTTATCGATGCAGATTATGATACGGATAATTGGTTTGCTCGAGCTAAAGGTATGGAAAATGAACCTGAACGTGGTATTCGTTGTACCATGTGTTTCGATATGCGTTTCGAGCGAACTGCCCTTTATGCACATGAACATGGCTTTAGTCTCATCAGTAGTTCCTTAGGAATTTCTCGTTGGAAAAATATGGCTCAAATTAATGATTGTGGAATTCGGGCAGCATCCAATTATCCAGATATTCAATATTGGGATTATAACTGGCGAAAAAATGGTGGCTCTAGTCGAATGATTGAAATCAGTAAGCGAGAGGAATTTTACCAACAGGAATATTGCGGCTGTGTATATTCTTTACGTGACACCAATCGCTGGCGTATGAGTAATGGTCGAGATCGAATTAAACTAGGCGTTAAGTTTTATAGTAATGCCATGGAAGAAGATTAAATCTTATTCTCCTTAAAAAATTAATTCATTCTAAGCTATATTTATTCCTAATAAAAAAAGGCCACATCTGGAGAATGTGGCCAAAAGGTGTACTGTACTGAGCTTTGATGTTTTTAGAATAATGAAGTTAGCTTAAAATAAGATTAATAAATCTTTTAAATTTAAATTTTTTAAAATTTCATCAAAATATTAAAATCGAATAAATATTTTTCCCTTCCCATTAAAAATAAAATCACTCTAAAATCCAGATATAATTTTGAAAAGTTTAGCTATTTTACTTTTTGATACTGATGGCTAGTCTCTTAATATTTTCCACCATTTCCTCAGGTTGATGTGCAGCATAGCCCAACAGAACTGCTGCTTTTTTCGACTCAAGTTGACAATATCTTGATAGAGGTTGAATCTCCAAATCCAATGCCGAGCAATGAGAAATAAACTCCTGCTCAGTCCATGATGCTTTTAACCAACATATAAGATGAATGCCTGAATCTGTTGGTTGAACATCGAGTACATCTGAAAGGTATTCATTAATAGCGTTAATCAATACTTGTTGACGCTCATAGCATGCTTTTCGAACTTTACGTACATGTCGAGCATAATGGCCTTGTTGAATGAATAAAGCTAAAGCGACCTGCTCTAAATATGAACTTCGCACGTCAGTATAGTATTTAGCTGCACTAAAGGTTTCAATCAATGCTTCAGGTACAACCATGAACCCTAAACGAAACTCTGGAAACATCATTTTGGTAAAAGTTCCAGAATAAATGACTCTTTGCTGCTGATCTAAACCTTGTAGTGCTTGAATTGGGTGCGTGCCATAACGAAACTCACTATTATAATCGTCTTCAAAAATCCATTTTTCTTGTTTGTTTGCCCAATCTAATAAAGCAAAACGGCGAGCTAAACTTAAAGTTCCCCCTAAAGGAAACTGATGTGAAGGTGCTGTATAGACCAGTTTGCTTTTGAAGTAATGATTTGTAATGTCAGAGATTTGCATTCCCTCCTCATCACTCTCGATCAAATTTATCTGAGCCCCAAAACTTCGAAAAATCTTAAAAGCTGCATCATATCCCGGCTCATCCAAACACACTTCATCATTTGCTTGTAGCAAGGCATAGGCTGTTAAATGAATAGCCTGCTGCGTTCCGTTTACGATAATAATTTGCTCTTCGTTGCAGTTCAGGCCTCGAGTGGAGCGAACATATTCACAAATTGCCTGACGCAAAGGTAGATAGCCACGTGGGTCGTAAAATTGACCAAGCTGATAATACGACTGCCGCCAAGCTTGCGTTAATAACTTGCCCCACAGTTGATGAGGAAATAAATCAATACAGCCTACCCCTACATGAAACATCTTTTTCTTTTTACTTAACCATGACTGCTTCCGCCATGAATCCAATAAAGCTTCAATATTCGGATTAATATTTAAGGAACGATGAGTATTTTTAGACGTTTCTTTTGAATTTTTTTGAACGTGTATTAACTGATCTGGCACAACCTCAGCAACATAGGTACCCGAACTTGGTTTGGTAAATAAATATCCCTCATCCAGTAATCGTTCAAGAGCCGCCAATACAGAATTTCTTGAAATTGACATCATCTCTGCCAAAGCACGACTTGAAGGTAATTTTGTTCCGGCAGTTAACCTTCCATCTAAAATGGCATCACGCAAAGCCGTATATAGTCCATCTTTAATCTGGCCTTTTGGCAAAATTAAATGTGGAAAAGATGCAGAAATCGGAGCTGCCATATCAAAACTGGTACTGTAAAAAATATCAAAAGTGTATCTTATAAAAATACCACTATCAAAACTACACTCTAGTTGTCGATTTTTTATTACTTTAAAACAGAGTGTAATTATTATGCAAAATCAAGATCTTCAAATCGTTCCTGTTCAGCAGCAAGATTATTCACAATGGGAAAAATATTGGCTTGCTTATCAAAATTTTTATCAAGTGAATTTACCCCTTCATGTCACAAAAGTAACATGGGAACGTTTCTTCGATGAAAATGAACCTGTGTACTGTGCCGTTGCTAAACAAGGTGAGCAGGTTTTAGGAATTGTGCACTATGTTATTCATCGTTCAACATGGGCAGAAAATAATTACTGTTATCTAGAAGACCTTTATGTTTCACCTGAAGTTCGTGGACAACACATTGGTAAGCAACTCATTGAATATGTACAGAAGCAAGCTATCGAACACAACTGTGACCGTTTATATTGGCATACTCAAGAAACCAATCTAACAGCGCAAAAGCTTTATGACTGGATTGCACAAAAACCAGGAATTATTGAATATCGTATGCCTTTGAATTAAAAAGATGAAAACACCAAAAGTTGGAGTCTTTTGGTGTTTAAATTTTAGTACGAATACGCTGAATCACTTTGTCATTAATAGTTGAGCATTGATTAAACGCAGCAAAACTCTTGAGCTCTTGTTCCAGTTCGAAGAAGAAGAGCTCCTTATTTTTTACTGTTTTTTCTAAATGCAGACTAATCACTTCTAATTCTTTGATAGAACGATGCGCTTTACAATCTACTCGGCCGACTAACTCATCTTGATATAGGATCGGCAAGCAAAAATAACCATATACACGTTTGGCCGCTGGTACATAGCATTCAATGCGGTAATCAAATTCAAATAAAGAAGCTAAACGGTCACGATGAATAAGAGAATTATCAAAAGGTGAAAGTATTTTTAAACCGAAATCAGTACTAACCTTTTGTTCCATTGCAGCAACATCAACATATAAAGTTTGACCATTCTCAAGTTTAATTGCTGATACAACCCCTGCATCAATATGCTCTTTCAGAATGATGCGCATAGTTTGTTTTAGATCATTTTTCTTTAGATGAACTAATTGTTTCCATGTAAATGCACCATGCGCTCGAAGCGTATTATTAAACAAATACTGCGCATATTCATAAAGCGTAGGCATACTTAAATCAATATTTTCAGGCAAGCAGCGCTCGGTCAAATCAAAGACCTTTTCCATTCCGTTACGCTCACAGATCATCAGGTCACCCTGCATATATAACTGCTCAAAAGCACGGCGGCCTGGTCCGGTATTCCACCAGTTTCCCAAACTCTTTTTATTATTCTTATCAATATCACGGAGACGAATTTTTCCTTCAGCACGAACACGTGCCAAAATTTCATTCATAAGGTGTTGATCACCTCTATTGAAATAACGGCTTTCTCCATTTCTGACAGACATCATGGCAGGCAATGTATAGCGATAATCTTTCATAGGAAGATAAGACGCCGCATGATACCAATATTCAAAGATCTGCCGCTCACCAACCAAACTATTGAGATGACTTAGCTCATAATCAGGTACTCGGCTCCACAATATATGGTGATGAGCTCGCTCTACAACCGATATGGTATCAATCTGCACATATCCTAAATGCTCAATCGCCTGTAAAGTTCCGTCCATACCTTTTGCAAATCGACTGGTTTTTCCTAAACCTTGATTAAATAAAGTGAGCTGTTTCAAAGAAGAAGTCATAGAAAATCCTTAATTTCTTAACTTATATCATTCGAACTTTCAGCAATCAGTTTTTCTGCCATTTCTTGAGTTTTTCTTAAGCCTGGCATACGGAACTCGGTATGCCCATAATCTTGGATAGATTTCCAACGTCCACCCCAAGTCAAACCAACCGATTCGGCGACTTGCCCATATAACCGATAGCCTTGCATTGCCCACGGATCTCGCTCAGAAATAACCACTTTCCCATTTCGTTTAAATGCTACATCAGCAGCTAAACCAAATTGGTGATAACTTTGATAACCTCTCGCTCTAGTCGTATTTGGATTGCCCGCCAACATATTCTGACGTGCTGGGCTACGATAACCTTCTAATAGAACTAACTCATAACCATACTGTTCTTTCATGATTTTAAAGACCATGAGTAAACGCTGTTTATATCGTGGGTTCATTTTGTCCCATTTACGATCAACTAAATTTGTATCCAAAATAGCTCGACCATCGAAACTGGCGTTATCAATCGGTGAAGAATTAATAGCGCCACTATTTTGAGACGAATATTGCTGCTCTAACTGCGTGGCCTCAACAATTGCGGCTTCAATTAGGCTTTCATCTACTTCTGGCGGTGGTGATAATATTTCACCATTTAAAAGTGCATAAATTTGAGGATCTGTTTTTTTCAGATATTCAGCTTCAATTCGGGTTGAACTAATCGGACGAGTAAAAGCAAAAACTAATATACTGGCAAACAAGAAAAAGCCTGCAATTACAATCCACCATTGTTGTAAATACCAATGAGATTGTAATTTTTCAGGAGCAGCTGCCTGATTCATGGTTTGAGCAAATTGTTTAACCTGATTAAGCTGTTTACGCCCTTGGGGCAGTAATGACAAAACAAAATCTTTGCTTCTACTCCTGAGTTCATAAGACATTAAAAACGCTAAACCAATTGCCAAACATGTAAAGCAAAAGAAAATGAGAAAGATCATCATCAGTTCATTAATTCACGGCAAAAGGACTTCGTGTAATTTTAATATCTACCGATGCCTTAGGTGGCTCAACCTCAGGTTCTGGTTCGGCTGGAGCTTTACTCTCAACTACGGGTTTAGCCTGCGCCACTTGTTGTTGCGGTGGCTTACTCACAGGTTTTTGCTGAGCTGGCTGTATTTTGGGTTGAGCCGCTTTAGCTGCACCTGTCTGTAGCTGAGGCACAATCTGAACTTTCTTTTCACCTGTTAGCTGCTCATCAAATGGTGAAACTCGTTGTTCATTCGTAGCAACAGCTTTATGTGGAACAGGTTTAAAAATATTGCTTAACTCATTATCTTTTGGTTGTTCAAAGCCATCACGACTCATTGAGTCCGTTTCGTTGTCTTGACTTACAGCAACCTGATTTTGTTCATCTGAAGAATGTACAGCATCTTGATTTAAAATTTGCTCTTCCGTTGATTTACTCTCAATTTCTGCTGATTCTGGCGAACTCGGTTGAGACAAGAACAGGAATAGCGAGATGCTGACAAACACCCCTGCAATCACACCAATCACAATATAAAGTACTGGTGATTTCGGCTTTTTTTTATTCGATTGTAAAACTCGAATAGAAGTTGGTTTTTCCTGAGCCATTTCGTTCCATCATCAAGGTAAATAAATTGTAATATGTGCTTGCTCTTGAGGAGCAGAAATCACATTTTGATAGTTAGATAATGCTTTATCATTTTGATTGTTCAGCATAAATCTTAAACCCGCAAAGGTAAGTAATGCAAAAATCAATAAAAAGATCAAAATCCAAAAGAAAGGTACTTCGCGATGAATAATATTTCGTATTTGATCGGGAATTGCCGAGAACGGCGAAAACGCAACTTTTTTCCCTTTTAAATAGTCAATTTCATCACCCACTCTTGATACTAGGTGGTTGAGACTTTCAATAGATTCAATTCGGTACTTACCCTGAAAACCGAGCAAAAGGCAGTAATGAAATACTTCTAAAGCAGCTAGACGTTCTTTTCCACGACTTCGCAATTGTTCCAATATTTCAAAGAAACGATAACCTGCTAACTGAGAACCAAACAAGCTCAATTGCAATGGGCTAATTAACCAAGCATTTTGCAAATTAAAATAGCTTGGGTCCTGTTGCGTTACGATAGTTTCATCAATCAAAGCACAAAATGCATATTTAGCATCATGAATATCATCAGCTGAAAATTGCAACTTTTTAGCTTGTTGCTCAAATTGATTGAGTAAATTTAAGATTTTTTCACGAAACTGCTGGGCATCTGCTGGCACGTACTGATTTCGAATCAAAAACACCAAATAAAAGCCATCATGCAATAAATCAATAAGATTGATTGCCTGTAGTTTTGCCTGAGACTGGCTATTATTGTTCCCACCCGTTCCAATTTGCCCATCGTCAAATAAAGAAGGAGCACCTGTGGATTGTGACATTTTTCTCTCCTTTACCCTTAAGCGTTCATAACCGCAATCAGTTCAATACTGATATCTTGGAAGCCAGCCGGAACATAAATACAAATCGTCTCTGAATCTAACATGCGTTGGTATAATTCATGATGGGGTTCAACTTCAAAATAGCTCACACCAGAACGTACTGGGATCGCTGTTGGAACCTGAATCAAGTGATGCAATGGAATTGCAGGTAATGCTGCAACTACACGTTGCTCTACATCTAAAGTGCTACCAATCTTGAATCGTAAAGGTACAATCTGGATTAACTCATGTGTCTGCATTGCGCTACTTGATACTGCAATATAAAGTCGAGTGTCTCGCGTAATCTTATCGGTCTCAAGACTTCCCACCCAATATGAAGGGCGGATTTCTTTAAGTGCAATACTGATGTAACGGCTCGAAATAATCGTATCGAGTAAATCACGTAGAATCGTGTCTAACTGCGAAAAACTTTCTTGTAAATTATGGTGTTTATAGGCAGGCAACTGGTCGACATCATACGCCGTCGAGAAGGTTAATAAAGAACCTGCTAAACGTAACAATTCGAAGAACAACCGTTCTGGATGGATTTGTGGATATTGCACAAAATGATTCAGGCCAGCATGAGCTGTGTTTAAGGCATTTACTAACCAGAATGAAACGATATCACCTGAACGGAATTCAATTAACTTCTGTTCATTTTCTCGGTTATTGGTTTGAATCGTCTTAATTTTTGCCTTAATAACATTGAGTGTTCTTTTTAAGTTTGAAATGAGTGATTCAGAGGCATCCACATGCAAAATTGGCGGAATAAACTTTCGATCAATTTCAAAAGCGCCGGAGCTTTGGCGCTTAATCTTTCCAATCGGCAGATATAAGAAACCATCTAGATTGTGGTCTGGATTACTATGTACATCTAATAATTTAAAAACAGCACGTCGGCGTAGCAAACTAATATCTGCTTCAGTAGCATTAGTAAATAGATCATGCGTTTCGACAAGGTGAGATTGATATCTACCCTTTTGCGCTTGGTTTTGATCAATTAGATTTTGCTTATTTGCTTGTAAAAGTGGCAATGCTAAATAGATTAGCATCTCACCACGTAAATTAAGATCGTCTAATAAAATTGGTTCAGGCAATAGATCATATGCGGGTGCCTGATAAATTTCACCGTCTTGCCAGATCATCTCTACAGACTCAAGAGCAAGGATATGCGTACTCAACTGAGCCTCATCGAAACTCAATTTTTGAATACCATACGAAAAAGGTACAACTGCGCGAACCGTATGATTTAGGCGTTGTTCATGATACGTATCTTGAATTTGGAAATGTTGAGGTCTTAAAAATAAACCTTCGCCCCACAGGACTTTTTCAGCTTTAAACATATGTCTTTACCAATCTTTATTCATATTCATTTTTAGGCTGCACACCTAACATTTCCTGAACCATTTGTAATGGATGCTCATCTTTGATGACTTGCGCTAACCATTCATGTAATGGCATTTGACTCCATTTAATCGTTTTTTGAAGCATATAGCTCACAGGGCTATGAGGTTCATTTGCTTGGAAGTAATCAGCGATCTCTTGCAGCACTTTCATTGCTTGCTCACGGTTAGCCAAGTGCGTTTGTGCTTGGGGCTGAAAAGCTGGCTGATCCGAAACAACTTGTACAGGCACTTGATTTTCCATAGATGTACTCGTGATAACAGTAGCCTGTTCTTGGATTGGCGCAAGCCCAGTACCAAAAGCTTCTGCTTTATAAATCTTACGCAATGTGCTGTGAATAGTCTCAAATGCCGAATCAATAGCAGCAAAACTCGGCGAATCTAATCCCATTAAATGATCAAGAGTCTGTTTTAAAACATCCCACTCGGTTAAAACTGAACTAAAATCTTGATAATTAGAGTATTGAAAAGTTTTAGAAGTATTAAAAATGGCTTGGTCGAATTGTTCTAATTCAGATGGTCCCGACTGGCTGTCATACTCTTCAGTTTGTTTACGGCGAACATTTTCATGATATAGAAAATTATCGTAATCAAGCAAATTATAATAAGGAGCTGTATTGGTTAAAGAAACTTTCTTTAACAACATCGGAAGTTGATTAATTAAACCCTGTAATAAACCAATGCGTTGATCTAAGTCATCATCTTCAATAACAGGGTGAATTTCCTGCCAGTATTGATTCAGCATGGTATGGCTTAAAGTTAAACCTTTAGCCATACCTTCAAAACCATAAAGATGAGTCCAAGCCTCTAAGAGCCAAGTTAATAGACGAATATCTTTCGTTTTATCTTTTAGCAAAACACTTGTGTTCTTTGCTACAAAGTCCCAATCGGCTTGTTTGCGCTCAGCAACCCAATCACCTTGATCTAGTAATAGATCATCTTGTGTTTTCGCTTTTTTTATTTCATGAAATTCATTTGAAAACGAAAAGTCATCACCACAAGGTAAACTATCACTAATGGGTTCGAGTAGTTCAGAAATATCAATATTCATCTAATTTTAGCTCTATTCAATTTTAAACTTCTGACTTCAATTTTTTACTAGTCCTTTTTTTAGCAGCTTTTACAACTGGGTCTAGTACATATTGAATTTCGTCATCTTTAGCATCAATCATGATAATTTTTGGTAGTTTTTGCTCTGCTAAAGCCACCAAAATTTCTGTAGCCAATGCAGGTAACACTGTAGAATTTAAAATATTATCAACGTTACGCGCACCACTATCGACTTCTGTACAACGGCTTAAGAGGAGCTCTACCAAATCTTCAGAATACTGGACTTGTGTACCGTATTGTTTCTCAATTCTTGCTGTGATTTTGCCTAACTTATGCTTAATGATTCGTACAAGTAGATCATCATGCAGTGGGAAATAAGGTACAACTCTCATTCGGCCTAAAAATGCAGGCTTAAATTGTTTATATAAACTTGGTTTTAAGTGCTCAATTAACTCTTCAGCTGTAGGCCACTCTTCTACAGGTCTATTTAAGCAAGCCTGCATAATGGCACTTGAACCAGCATTTGAAGTTAACAAAATAGTCGTGTTTTTAAAATCAATTACTCGTCCTTCACCATCTTCTAAAGTACCTTTATCGAATACTTGATAGAACAGTTCCTGAACATCGCTATGAGCTTTTTCAATTTCATCAAGCAACACAACGCTATATGGGTTACGGCGAACCGCTTCTGTTAAAACTCCACCTTGACCATATCCGACATATCCTGGAGGTGCACCTTTCAACGAAGATACAGTATGGGCTTCTTGATATTCAGACATATTAATTGTGATTAAGTGCTGCTCACCACCATATAACTCATTTGCCAAAGTTAATGCAGTTTCAGTTTTACCGACACCACTTGGTCCCACCAAAAGGAATACACCTTGTGGCTTATTGGGATCTTCAAGTTTTGCTTTTGAAGTTTTAATCCCTTGAACTAATTGTGTGAGTGCATAATCTTGCCCCATTACACGCTCGCCCAATTTATCTTCAAGCGTTAATATCTGTTTAATTTCATCATTGACCATTTTTCCAACAGGAATACCAGTCCAGTCAGAAATAATTTCATTAATAATTTGAGAGTTTACTCTTTCAAATACTAATGGTTGCTGGCCTTGAATATCGGCAAGATCTTTACGCAGCAGATTAATCTGATCGAAAGCTTCAGACTCATTAGCATGATTCTGTGCTTCTAACTCTTGAATTTTATGAACAAGTTCTAATTCTTTTTGCCACTGCTCTTCGGTTTCATGGATCTCTTTTTGCAGAGATTCTAAATTAGCTTTTAAAGCTTCCAAGCGTTCATGATGAATTGGAATCTGACGATGTTCATTTTCTAAAATTTGCTGTTCAAGCTTTAAGTTATGCTCTTGGGCCTTTAATTGATCAAGCTTTACAGGTTGAGCATTTTGAGTCAAAGCAACACGTGCTGCAGCCGTATCAAGCACACTAATTGCTTTATCGGGAAGTTGGCGACCACTAATATATCGATGTGAAGAATGAACCGCAGTAACGATCGCCTCATCATCAATTTGCAATTTAAAATGCTGCTGCATGACAGGAATCATCGCCCGCAACATATCTACTGCAACTTCTTCGGTTGGCTCTTCTACTTTTACTACCTGAAAACGTCGGCTCAACGCAGCATCTTTTTCAAAATATTGTTTATATTCTGCCCAAGTAGTTGCAGCAATCGTACGCAACTCACCACGTGCAAGTGCTGGTTTTAAAAGATTTGCAGCATCATTTTGCCCTGCTTGCCCACCTGCACCAATTAAAGTATGCGCTTCATCAATAAATAAAATAATAGGATGAGTAGAAGCTTGAACTTCTTGAATAACCTGTTTTAAACGGTTTTCAAACTCGCCTTTAACACTTGCACCTGCCTGTAAAAGTCCCATATCAAGCACATGTAAATGTACATTTTTTAAGGCATTTGGTACTAAACCTTGAGCAATTTTTAAAGCCAAACCCTCCACTACAGCTGTTTTACCAACACCTGGCTCTCCGGTTAAGATCGGATTATTTTGGCGTCTACGCATTAAAATATCGAGCATTAAGCGAATTTCATATTCACGACCAATAACTGGATCTATACCGCCTTTTTTCGCTTTGTCAGTGAGATTAATCGTATATTGGTCAAGTGCAGGTGTTTTAGCTACTTTGGTATTTGCTACAGCTGTGTCTGTAGGTTCAGCTTGATCAGAAGATGTCTTTGTTTCATCTTGTTGTTCAACACTCTTCTCACAAATTTCAAGAAACTTATGTTTCATTGAGTCAATTGGTAAAAGGTCAAATAAACTCGAAGCTCGAGTGGCAATTTGATATAAATCAGGCGCAGTTAATAAAGCAACTAATAAATGACCACTACGAATAACTGGATTTTGTTCAGCCGAAGCTAATAACCAAGCTTGTTCAAACAAACGGACAATAGATTTAGCAAAAATAGGAGTTCGAGTATTACCTTTTGGTAATTGAGAAATTGTTTCTTTTAAATCATCAGCTAAAGCTTCAGATGAAATTTTATATTTCTTTAATAAAATTTTTAAATCATTCTCTAAAGATTGATTAAGTAATTCTAAAAATAAATGCTCAATTTCAATTTCGTAATTTTGTTGAATAACACAAGCATTAGCCGATTTTTCTAAAGCAGTTCGTGCAACTGTAGAAAGTTTTGTAATTAAAATTTTTAAATTACTCATCATTACTCTCAATATTTTTAAATAATTTAATGCTTAAAATCATAATGCCTGTATATTAACAAAATTCAGCTTTATCAGACAAACTACTCATCATTTCAAGCGTTAATATGTTTTAGTAGATATTTATATCTATATAAAAATATCTCTACCCTTATCCTTGATTAACTAAACTCTGTTTTGGCAATAATTTACAGCCACATGATAATGAATCATTTACACGTGCTGCAGATTTTCCCATGACAAGCATATTTGGGTCACCAGATACAATCGTAGAAACCGTTTTGTGTAACGGACAAGTTGCCTTATCTCCTACACAGGCAATTGCAATTCCATCAATTAAAAAAGTACTGTTTCCTGAAATGACTTGCCCTCCACCAGTTGTTGGGCATCCAATCGTAATGTAAGGGCTAGCCATGTTCTTCTCCTTATATTTATAGAACAGTAAACTCAATCCGACGGTTTTTCTTTCTTCCTTCCGGAGAAGTATTATCTGCAACTGGCTTAGATGAACCTAAACCTTCAGTAGATAAATGGTCGGCAGGAATACTCTTACTAATCAAATAGTTTTTAACTGCTAATGCGCGGTCTTGGCTAAGTTTTAAGTTTTTAGTCGCGTCACCAGAACTATCTGTATGTCCTACGATTTTGACTTTTTTACCACCTACTTTGTTTAAAGCAATAGCCATCTCGTCAAGAATTTTTTGACCCGCATCAGTTAAAACTGCGCTACCAGATTCAAACTCAATAATTCGATTTTTAAGTGCATCATCAATAATTTTCTGCTCAGCCTGATTGACTGATAACTGTGAATACAGTTGGTACGGTGGCTGCACTAATCCTTGAAAAGATTGAATTGTAGGCTGGATATCTGCTGGATTTAGCATTTTTCCACTCAACTCAAAACGTGTACCGTTTACACTCAACTTGCCTTGTGAAACCTTTTTAAGATCAGGAGTAATCACTCGAGTTACGGAATCACTCCATCCATTTGGAGCAGCTACGGGTCTCACTTGTATTTTATCTACAACCTGATCAGCACCATAAACAGATTGCATTTTTAATAAGATGGCCTGTTTACTTGCCTCATTAGGAACGACTCCTTCTACAACAATCGGCTGAGCTAAAGCATAGTTAGCGATTGCATAGATAAAACAGCCTTTTATGAGCTGTGAAAGTTTACTTTGATATCGTTGATTCATTGTTATTCACCCAAAAAAGTCTGTCTAAATAGTTTTAAACCTTGATTTAAACTTAATTGGCGTTGGCATAATGATTGTTCTAGCGTAGCTAAACCAGCATTCTGCTCCAAATAAGTATCAATCCATTGTGCTTCTATTAAAGAAACCCAGTGTTTACTATCCATATTCTGAGTAAAAATATCGCTAAGGGCTAAAATATCAGCTCCTTGAAAACCGAAGAATAATACGGGTTGCTCTCGATGTAGCAAACCTATCAGCACCTCAGTATTATGTTCTTTTAAAAAACGGCAAATAATACTGACCCAAAATGCTGCTATTTCATAACTGTAAGCAGGATTATTAATAGGTAAAATTAAAACTTTATTTAACCTACTGGTTCCATTTTGTAAAATTGGCTGTAGCAATAACCCCAAACCAATCATACTTTGAGCTAATTCATAAATACTTAACTTCATTAACTGTGCAAATGAGTGCATCGTATGATTTTCATAGAAACCTACACATTCACGTTCAGTTAAAACCTGAATTTGATTTTGTAAGTGACCTAATTTTCCAAGTAACAGATCGGAGTCTTTAATTACTTTTAAAGCACGATTGTTTTGAAATAAATCAACGAGTACATGTTTATAGCTATAGGGCGCATACAACAAATTATCATACGGTAAATCAATTTCTAACAAATGGCTCAGTACCATTGGAAAAGCTCGGCCTGAACTATCTTCACTTGCGAGTAGATTCGCCGCTAAAAACATATTTTCTTTCGGATTCGCAATAAAGAAATCCAGTGAAGGTAACGTGTTATAAGCTTCTTTAAAGCTGCCTGATTGCATTGCATATTCCAGTGCTTCAGTAATCCACTGATCAAGCAACTGTATTAAAGCATTCTGTCCTTTTGTTTTTAAAAAGTCGCCTCGTGCAGGACTTTTGCCGTAATACAAAGGAGTTGTTTTTAATGTTTGCATTATTGCTCCTCCTTTCGCATAGAGGTTATTTTCCATGTCATGGTTTAACTCCCGCAGAAGGCTGAGCAAGTGCTGAAACAGGATTTTCAGTTCTTGCTGGAGCAGCTTGAGCTGGCGCTTGCTGAGCAGACACCACACGAGCTGCTTTGTCGGCAGTGACTTTATCAACTAGTTGCATACCTGCATAACCACGGCTTGAACCAATACTGCCTGAATTACTGCTAATTAGACGGAAATTCATTTTTACAAATAATGATGGATCAGTTTTACTACGCCAAAGCATTTCAAATCCGCCATTTTGTTCCTTACGTTGAGCACTATCAATTAAACGGTTAATACCGTACTCACCTGGCTCATCAAAAATTGTATGTGTTTGGCCTTGTAAATCTACAGCGGTAATACGAGCACCTGGAATACTGCCTTGGTTTGGCCAAATGAAGTTAACCCACTGCTGAACACCGTTTTCATAAGTCATACGCTGACCATCAATATCAACGGTATATGAAAGCAATTGCGGGTTTGGAATTGGGTAGAACTGGAAGTTCGATTGGTTGGTTGCTGGCGCAGCTTGCGCTTGAGCATTCAACTCACCAGTTGCCATACCATTGGCTGGTGCAACATATCTTTGGAAATTCATAACGAATTGAGGATTTAAACTAATGCCTAAATCTTTCCAAGTTTTAGACGTTAACGTATAGCCACGACGAATCACAAATGGATCAAGACTTTCTTTTACAAAGCGAGAAATACTACCATTTTCACCCAAGATTTGACCAATTTCACTACTTGTTGCTTGTAAAGAAGCTGATGAGTTAAATGGATATTTCTTAGCAAGATTTGCTGTAAATGGTTGATAGGCTTGCATTACCCATAATTTATTAATTTCGTCTTGTGTAGGTATAATTAAACTCTCAAAAGCCTGCGTAAGTGGGCTAACTACTAATTTTTGCAGTAACCGCTGATCAATTTCATTGAAACCAACCGCCATTTTTTCATCTACAATTTTTTGAGTTTGGTTAAATACTGACGTTTGCTCATTAAGGGTTTGCTTGACTAATGTCATTGCATTAGGTCCAATTTCACCCGCATTTTTAAGCTCATTAAACTTACTACGAACGAGTGCTAAATTTGTCATATATTCATCAAGCAATGATTTACCTTGTTGATCATCGCGTTTGCGAACCAACTGGTAGAACATTTGGTATTCTTGAGAAATAGCGCCTTGGGCATTGTTTGCCACTTGATTAGCAACTTGCTTGTCATCATGATTTAAAACTTTACGTTTGAACCAAGCAATAAATCCTTTTTGTGGAGCTGCAAGCTCAGCTTGAACAACCGGATTATCCCAGTTTGTTTCGACTGCAACTCTTTCAATTAATGTTCTAATTGGAGAATTTTGTGGTTCACCTAAAACATCAATATTTTTTACTTGCTGAGCAAATTGGGCAGCTTTAGCATAATGAATACCACTTAAGAATTTTCTCCATTCAGCAATGTATTCCTGCTTATAAAGCGCTGTTAGCTGCTTTCTAATTTGCTCTGGACTGCCTGAGAAAGTTAAATCATCAGATTGACGACTATTTAACACCCAGTCTTTACTGTCTGTTGGCTTATCTGCAGCTTCCTCAATTGCTTTTTCTACATAGTCATTCCAAGCTTTTTGGGTAAATACGCCAGGTAATGCATAACTACCCAATACAATATTTTTATTTGCCTCACCCACAATCTGACTTACAGTCAGCGCTGGGAAACGTACTGCGGCACGCATTTTTATTTCGTTATAAACACGATCACGCGCTGGCATCCCTCGAACAACAGAGAGCAGCACTTGACGAGTTTGATCAACAATTTGCGAATCCGCTTCTAAAACTGGGAATTGTTTATCATTTGCTAAAGTCATTGCATACGACAAGATCTGTTCAGCTTCCTGAATCATATCTGCACGTGGCATTTGGCCTTTATTTGCATCTAACCAAGAACGCCAGAAACGCGTAACCTGATCGCTTAGATGACTAGCATCCATATATTGCGGATTGCTCATCATTAAATAAGCTTTTAATGCATTATAAGCATCTTGAGGATTGGTATCTGAAGGTTCCAAATATTGTTGAGATTGAGCAGTTTGCTTGATTTCAACATTCGTGTGGTTTGCTTTTAATGTTGCTTCATTATTTTTTACACGTTGCAAATATTGAGCAATATTTTGCTGTGTTGGTGTTAACACAATCTGCTTAACACCTTTTAAATATTCAGCTTTTAACTTTTCACGAAGCTCATTGCCCTGATATAAACCAAAACTAAACTTAAGTGGTCTATTTTCATCAAACTCATCTAACTGCTGTAAACGTCTTTGAAGAATCAGCAAAGCTTCTAATTGGGTAGATAGTTGCTGACCAGAGGCTCTTTCTAATTGAACGACTTTATTTAAATCTGCTTGAACTTCACCAATTAATTGCTGGTTATTACGATAAGACCAAACCCATACACCCAAAATTATTGAAACACCTGCTAAAGCACCAATAAATGCAATATAACGTTGACGTTTTCTGCCCGTATTTACATGCTGCTTAACAAGATCTTTATCTTTTAAAATAACATCTGAAAATAGACCATTTAAGAAATAGCCATGGTTAGGAGTAATTTTTGAGTGGTCTTTTAAATCATTTTGAGCAATTTGAGTCAGCTGGAATTCTTGTGCAATTTGTTCAGTCATTGGACTTTCAATGACACCTTCCTGCAAAGCACTGGTGAAGTAAAACCCACGGAAAACAGGTTGAAATTGATATGGGTTATCTTCAAAAAGTGTACCAATAAAGCTTTTTAAAGCTGGTTTTAATGTTTTAAATTCTAATGGGAAAGTCATTACACTTGGTGAGATATTTTGCGAATGACGGCGACTTAAATGAGTCGAACTTACCCCTTTTAGACCATCATAAAGAATAGTGTAATGTTTTTCGAACAAATCTACTGCGTTATGAGAAGAATTTTGCTCATATGGAAGCGTTGCTCCCCAAGCTTGGTTATATTCTTGAGCTTCATAAAATTCAAAAAACTCAGTAAAACCTGCAATCAAATCCATTTTTGAAAAAACTAAATAAACAGGTACTACCACTTCTAAACGTTCAGTTAGATCTTGAATACGAGCACGTAAATTTTTAGCAAGCTTTAATGAGTTTTCAGGACTTTGACTAATTAACTCAGCAATACTAACAATTAGAATCAAACCATTAACTGGTGCTTTAGAACGGTTCTTTTTTAAAATATTTAAGAAACCTAACCACTCGGAATGATCTTCGCTATAAACAGAATAACGACCCGCTGTATCGAGCAAAATACCTTCTGTAGAGAAGAACCAGTCACAATTTCGAGTACCACTTAAGCCAGCTGATACCATTTTCTGATGCGTTTCTTCAAAAGGAAACTTTAAACCAGAGTTATAAATAGCTGAACTTTTACCTGCGGCTGGGTTACCAATAACCATATACCAAGGAAGCTCATATAATGCAGCATTGCCTTTTTTATCACCCAACTTAGATTTACGAATCAGTTGAATTGATTCTTTCATTTGTTGACTAACTAGCTGAAGCTCTTCTTTATCTTTATTTTTGCCATATTCAGCTTGGTTATCTTTTTCGATCGCCTCAGCTAACTCTTCACCTTGAGCAGCATGCTTTCTTCGTTGAACAAGCCAATAGATACCATAAACAATAAGACCCAAAGCATAGGCAGTTGCTAAAGCCCAGAATATATGACGAGGAATTGAAGTATATGAAGACATCAATGCCACGAACAATGACAAGGCGATAATTGCTTTAGGATTCGTGATGTACTGCCACAAGTAGCCTAAAATTGTATGCATTCTATTCTCGTTCTAAGTCCAAAGTTTAAATTAGTTATTCAACACCATCGCATCATCTTCTGAGTTTTCAGTGATACTCTGCACAAACGTATGTGCTGACACCGTATTTTCTCCAAAGACAAAAGGAATGATATGTTCAGGGAAATGCATGCTCAGCATAAAGCCGTAAATATCAGCTAAATGTTGGGTATGCCCTAATGACGATTTCACATAAATATAGTGATGCGGTTCTACAGGCGTTTGAAGAAAGTGTTGCTGCAATTTCTTCGAAACTTTTACATCGGTTTGATCTGACAATATCAGTACATAAGGCTCATCACCTTCATGCTGAGGTAAATCATTAAATTCAAAATTATTAAAAAGCTTCGCTGTATCTTGTTGACCCACTACCACTTTCAGTGCTTTAGTCGGTTCTAATTCTTGAATTTTAACTAAAGGATCTGCGAGCAAACAGCTTGCTGCAAATTCAGCAGGAATATAATCTTTAATCATCCAAGATTTTTCATCAATTAGATCTTGATCAATTTCCGAATCAGCCACGACCAAAAAGAACATCTCATGCTCTCTTTTATGAATACCCTTTAATAAATGCATTAACTCTTGGTAAGCCAGTTGCTCTCCAAAAAAATGATATTCAATATGGATTTTTTGAGCAGGAATACCAATTTCAGTAAAAAACTCTAAAATTAATTCATTACTGTGGTCATCATTCCAGATATGTAACAAATCCTCCGAAAGAAGGATGTGTAGATTTAAGCGATTTAAGCGATAAACTTCTACAATCGGCATTTCAACATCGTCATATTCAGACTCGGGATCTACCCATGCTGGATGCATATGATATTCACGGGCTTGTTGCGACTCATAAAATAACGTTGAACGCTTTAAATGCTCAGCTAGAAGATATAAATTTTCTATATTTTGTTCGAGTTGCTGTCTTATTAATAACATCATACGAACTTGTCGTGGCGATGAGTAATCACTTTCCTCAAGATTCTCTTCATCCAAATCTTTAATACGGTAAGATAAAAGAGGTAATCCGTAAGAATTTAATAGTTGATCATCCAGCTCTGGACTTTTAAAGTTTTGTAGCTGCTCAATAATGCTTTCATTCTCACCAAAAGCATGTAAAGCAAAACCAGAATAAATATTGAAATCTAGCTGTTCTAATGATTGATCAGTTACCGCTGTTTGTTTTGAGTTAACGTCATCTTTATCTTGATTTATAGCTTGCTCTTTTTTGTCTTTATACGTTGTATAAGCGCTATAAATTAACCATGGCGATAAAATCACCAATGTAATTATTGCTGGTAAAACTAAGAAATAAAGGAAAAAATCTCCCTTATCAGGATTATATTGAACATCACGCCAGTAGAAAATAATAATTCCACTAACTACTGAAAAAATAGCAATGAACGAGAGTAATATTTTTTTAATCATATTGTCTCCCCAATAAGGCTATAGCAGGTTTCATGACTATGTACTTTTGGTTGTCGTGATAGGAGAAAAGAACCCTGCCCTAATCCACTCTGATTCTTATGAGTGAGACAAATAGGTTGTATTTCTGATTCATCCAAGATAAGCCGTAAATCTATTGATAAAGTTGGACTACACCACGTTTCTACAAGCTTTTTTAGCTTTAGGCTTAACTCTTGATTTGGTAAGAAACCGAGATATTGCTGACGTTTTAATGGTCCAATTTGAATTTCAATTTTTCCATCAATTTGCTGAATGGTTTCCCCACAAAAAGTATTAACACCAAGTAGGCTCGGCTGACTTCCACCTAAAGTTGTTAACTGATCACTCGCTAACTTAAAGGATTCTTGTACAAATTCTTTAATCGTAATTTCATGTTTAAAAATACACGACAGCATCGTTTTTAATGCATGAACTGTATTATTTTGTCCCTGCATTAATCCAGAGAATTCTGCAAAATATTCATCAAGATCAGCTTGTTGATGCTGCGAACGCACATAACCATTCAAAGCATGCAAAATATCTAAATAGTCATTTTTATGTTCTATCTCATATCTAATCGGTAGATTATAAGTAATACTAGAATCTACATATTGAGCAGTAAGCTTATGATTAAATAAGCTTAGAAACTCTTTAGTCTCAGCTCGTTGCTGACGTGGAGCTTGCTTAATCTTATTCGTATACGTATAAGGTAAAGCACCTTGTATACCAGTAAGACCAACAATTAAATTCGTGATATAAATCCGCTCGTCCGTTAATTCTAAATTTTCAATCTCTGTAGCAGGAAAATTTAAATTAAAAGATGTCTCAAACTTAAAATGATCACTCCAAGATGAACTAACTGTACGACTTGAATCGTGCCTTAATAGCCGTGTTGCTTGGATAAACTCAAAAGACTTTGGCTTTGTAAAGAGCTCAGCTGTTACAGAAGAGTCTTGCCACCAACGTTCTGACTGCATTGGTATAACTCCTGCTGAGATGAATAATCCTTAACAACCAAATCAACAAAACTATTAATTTGAACCTTTAAATTAAAAACACGACTTAATAACTGACTAAAAATGTATAGGCTATGACCTCTAAATACGGATGAATCAATTTGTAACTCTGCCTTTACTCCTCTTACAAACATTGGAAATGGCTTTCCATCTACAAGTTTGTGAGTAAGTGAAAATTCCAGATGTTTGATTGATTCAATAATTAGATAATTTTCTTTTGATAAAGGTAAGTTATATAAAGCAAGTAATTCTTTAATATGAGATACCGCATCACCTTTCATTAAAGCTAAACTATTTAATGAAAGGTGTGAAATAACACGCCACTGCTCACTCTGGCTTTGACCAAATTGATAAGGTTTTGTAGGTCTTTTTAAAACAATAGCGCGGCGAGCCAGACTACTATCATTAAGGTTTAATATATTATTAGATTGCCCTAATGCTTCATGCGGCAAGTCACGATTTGAGCATAATAGTTTTGTGCTAATAAAATCCGAACGTGTTGACGAAGGATTTAAATTTTTAGAAATAATTGAATAACCCATTTCGACAAAATTGGGCTGTAGCTTTTGATAGTTCACAGAATAGAAAAAACGTGCGGTGTCAGCATGATAATGACTCATGGCAAAAAAAGGTAGCACTGGAACATAGCTTTCTTCTTGACTCGTTTTTTCACGAACCATATTCATTTCAGTAATTGAATACACCTGATAAAACTCAGGATGATGAGCATCTGTAATCAGCGGATATTCTAATTGCTTATGTACAATTTTTTGTGGTTCAGCGTATTTTTCAAATAAATTAATAACTGGTGTAGTAAACAATTTAAAATTAGCGACATTTAATTCAGAATAATTTCGCACTACAGCTTGATCATTTAAATTTAATTTAAAATGTATAAGCAGTTCAAAATTACTATCTTCTAGAGATAAGCGCTTTAAAAAACCTAAATCGAGTTTTAGATAATTAAATTTTTCAGGAAAACAAAAATACTCCATCAGCAAACGATAAGCATGATGAGTATGCTGATCGAGTGGCAATAGACTTTCTTGCTCGGAAAAACCTGTTAACTCAAATGGATTTTTATCCAGTTCAACAATTTTCTGCCCTATTTTAATGGCAAAAGTTGTTCCCTTCTTAAAAATACTGTCTAGTACTTGAAGTGGAAAATTAGAAATCGCATCTAAATAAATAGGTAGTTTTTCATTTATTAAACATACATGAGCATGATTAAAAACTTCAAACTTAAAAGTTAAAGTCGCATTTTGACTTAAATGCATGTGTGCACTAGGTGTGCTTTTAAACTCTAGCGCTTGTAAATTTATAGGGAGTAATTTGACTTCTTGCGTAGTATTAAACTCACACTGAACCCCTTTAAAGCTACGTGACTTCAAGACTGTGTGAGCAGGAACAATATGTGCTTCTGTAAGCTGTTTTATTTTATTTATATCTTCAAAACTTATTACTGAACAAGCCGGAAAATGACGTAAGTATTGAGGGAACATCACCTCAAATAAAGAACGTGTAAATACGTCATAACTATCAGCTAGTTTCTTATCAATACGAGCAGAAATTAATGAAAATGCCTGTATAAGACGTTCGATATGCGGATCATCAATCTGCTCTTGATTTAAAGATAAACGCTGAGCAATTTTCGGATATTTTTGAGCAAATTCACGAGATTGCTGACCAAATTCCTGTAGTTGTTTTTCGTAAAAAGGTAAAAGCTCTTCTATCACAACACACCCACTATGCCTAGGTTCTCGCTGAAATTACATATTGCTGCGTTGTCGGTTTCAACAATGCATCAAAAACGACAGGTTCATACAGTGGATGAATATTTAGATACGCCTGAATGCTTAAACACAATGCCCCCATATTGTGCCCATCCAACAACATCTCTACCCGTATTTGTCTTAACCGAGGTTCATGAGCTGCAATTGACTGTTCAATAGATTGGCAAATCTTGTCACGATCTAGCGGATTGGCTGTAGAAAGCCCCACAAAATCAATAATACCGAACTGAAGTATAGATTTTTTAACTAGCGGGTAATCATCAACTACATGATCCAATTTAGCGACTCGACTGTTAAGTAAGTCTTCTAAATCTTTTGCTACCGATTCTCTTAATTGCTGAATAGAAAGACCTTTTGCATAATCTTCACTTTCAGGAATTAAGCGGTCAAACAAAGTTGAACGAAATCCATATGGATAAAGCCGATCTAAATTCATTCGAGTTCACAACAAGCATGCTTAAAGACAGCAGAGGCTAACTTTAAGTCAGCCTCCACCAAATATTCACTTAAACAATTACGCTGCGTAAGAAGCAGTATTGTTAGAAAGTGACCATTTCTTAGTAACAGCACCTTTAGCAGTACCGTTAATATCTTGTTGATTGTAAGTCCATTCAACAGCTGCGTATTTCAAACCAAACGCTTCTGTTGGAACACCTTCTTCATTAACTGTTGGAGTTACACTAGAAACTAGAACATGCTTCAATTTAATTTGTAAGTACTTGATGCGCTTATCACCATTTGCACGGTAGAAGTCGATTTGCACTTCATCAAATGTATAACCAGCTGAACATGCTTCCCATAATTTCGGGCTAGTTGCATCTAGATCTTTAACAAAAACCATATCTGAATGTTCAACACGTTCAGCAGTATGACCACCGACACTACTTGAAGTAGCAGATTTAGGTTGACGAATGTTATGAGACCAAGAGTTAACTTCTAACCAGCCTTTGTGCTCAGAGTCACGAGACTCTCCATCAACTTTGTATTTACCGCGAAACTCAACGTATATATCTTTCATTTAGAACTTTCCTATTTGTAATTTAAAGTTATTCTTTCGCTGACCTTTATTAATTTGAGGACTGAGGTAACTCAGTGACAAGTCGTAAAGAAACTGACAACTCGTCCAGCTGGAAGTGTGGTCGCAAGAAAACCACAGATTTGTAGTGACCTGGTTGAGCAGGATCTTCTACAACTTTTACAGACGCTTCACGTAGAGGGTATTGAGCTTTTGCTTCTTGAGAAGCACCATCATCAAGTAATACATACTGTGACAACCACTCATTTAAGAATGCTTCAACATTTCCAGCAGAAGCAAAGCTACCCACTTTATCTCTCATCATTGCTTTTAAATAATGAGCAATGCGTGAAACGGCCATGATGTACTGAATTTGACTCGATAAAGCAGAGTTAGCATTTGCTGTATCATTGTCATATTTTTTAGGTTTTTGAGTTGATTGGGCGCCAAAGAAAGCAGCGTAATCAGTGTTTTTACAATGCACTAAAGGAATAAAGCCTAAATCGCTTAATTCTTTTTCACGGCGATCAGTGATTGCAATTTCGGTTGGGCATTTGAATACAACTTCACCATCTTGTGTTTTAAAAGTGTGTACAGGCAAGCCTTCGACTAGACCACCACCCTCAACACCACGAATTGCAGCACACCAACCATGCATATCAAATGCATTTGTTAAACGAGTACCGAAAGCATAAGCAGCATTCATCCACAAATATTCATTGTGGTTTGCGCCTGAAACATCTTCTGCAAAGTTGAAGCCTTCAGTAGCTGTTCCTTCCTTTGGGTGATAAGGAAGACGTCCAAGCACATGTGGCAATGTTAAAGCGACATAACGAGCATCTTCACTGTCACGGAATGAACGCCATTGTACATATTCAGCTGTTTCAAAGATTTTTGAAACATCTCTAGGACGGTCAATATCAGTAAATGACTCTAGACCAAGAATGCTTGGGCTAGCTGCCGAAATAAATGGCGCATGAGCAGCTGCAGCAACATGAGAAATTTGCTCAAGCAAATACATGTCAGAAGGCGTACGATCAAATTCAAAATCACCAATGAGCGCTGAATATGGTGCACCACCAAAAGATCCGTATTCTTCCTCATAGATTTTTTTGAATAATGTACTTTGATCGAAATCTGTAGCGCCTTGGAAATCTTTTACCAACTCTTTCTTAGTCGTATTCAACATACGAATTTTAATAAGAGGGTTAGATGGTGTCTCTTGACAGAAATAATAAAGACCACGCCAAGTTGACTCAATTTTTTGGAATTGCTCATTGTGCATGATCTGACTTAATTGACTTGAAATCAGAGCATCAATTTCTGCAATACGCTTATCAATTGATAAAGTCATATTTTCAGAAACTGTAATTGTGCCTGCCATTACTTCTTTAGCAAGCTCACCGATTAAGCTTTTTGCACGCGAATGTTCTTCTTCATTTCGGGCAATACGACTTTCTTCAACAATCGAGTCTAAGAGATTAATCTGTTCATTTTCAACAAGTGGCATTACTGCAGATTGAGTATTATTCATGATCAGCCTCCGCACTTAATTTACGAATCTGATCTGTATTTTTTAGAACTTCATCAAGTAAGTCTTCTAAACGTTCACTGTTAGAAATTTTGTTTCTTAAGTCAGTTAAACGCTCACGAGCTTCAACAAGTTTCTTTAATGGATCAATCTGTTGAACCACATTTTCTGGACGAAAATCTTCCATTGACTTAAATGTTAAATCAACAGCGATCTTACCACCCTCTTCTGTCAAGGTATTGTCTACTTGGAAAGCAGCTCTTGGAGATAATGACTCCATAACTTCATCAATATTATCTAAATCAACATTAATGAATTTTTTATCTTTTAATTTTGTACGCTCAAGCTCAGATGCAGCCGAAAAATCACCCATCACACCCACAACGAATGGTAGTTCTTTCGCTTCTTTTGCATCACCAATTTCGACATCATATGTAAGCTGAACACGTGGAGGTCGAATTCGCTGAAGCTTCTTTTGTACGCTCTCTCTCTTAGCCATAAGATTCTATTCCGGATTATTTAATTAAAGGGTCAAAAGGCGAACTTTTTGATTTATTAACAGTGGCTGCAGGTGCAGTTTTAGGTTTTACGGTAGCCGTCTTAGTTAGGCTTGATACTCGTTTATTGGACGATTTAGAAGTACTCACTTTATTACGTGTTGCGTACTGTTTTTTATAACTTCTTTTTTCATTATCAGCTGAGCTACTTTCGGAACTCGCCTTAAAACTCGATGGGTCCGGAGCAGGCATAGCAGTATGAATATTTTCAATTAACTGCTTTGCAGGAGGATAAGTCACATCATTGCTTAAATATCTCAGTTCCTGAGTACGCATTTGCTGTAAAGAGTTATTTGCAATGCTCACACCAGATAAAAACAAGACATCTGTTATTAATGAACCGCGTATATTTTGACTTTGCAATTGACTTGCTAAATTCAATGCTTTAACTGGTTGATTGGTTTGATAAAACCGCATAGCAGCTTTAGCTAATAAATCATTTTTTTGAGTTGTATTATCGCTATCACAAACTTGTTTAAAAATATTCAATAGCTCAGGATCATTTTGGCCTTCAGCTAAAGGGTTCTTCTTAATACAACTTTTTTTAAGTTTTACAGGCTCTAGTTCTGCTGCTTGAGCATATGATAGACCGATAATGTTTCCAGTCAAAAAAAGTATCAAAATACTTCGTTTCAACACAACTTTCATTCCTCTGTTTTCTTATTTATTCAAGGCTTTACCGAAAAGTTAATATTCTTAAAACATTAAAAAATCAGTCTAAAAACCTTATATTCAAAAAATTTAGGCACAGTTTATCATATAAACAAACATATTTTATATAAAAATCATATCAACTTAAACTAAAAGTAAATAGTTAAGATGCTTATAAAATATAGCTTAATAAAGTTATTCTTATAAAAATATAATATTGTTATTTTTTGTAATTAAAAATAAGTTATTGAATTTCAAAAATTAAATTAAAATTAAAACTAAACTAAAAATTATCATAAATATCACTTAGTTAAGTTTTACGAAACATTTTCTTAAAAAGATTTTAGTTGATTTAAAAGATAAACAAATTAAATGATTGTAAAAGATACATTTCAAATTCATGAAAGTGGAAACTCAAAATAAATAAAAACAAAATTGTCAAGACTAATCGGTCTATTTAGTATATTTTGTTTAAGTTTTAATTTACTTGGCAACTTGCTAAAAGAGAAGTTCCTATAGACACTAGATACTCTTATTAAAACTTTGAGTAACATGTGTATAGCTTATACCCAGCTAAAGTTTTTAATCTATATAAATTCTTAAGAGCCTGTCTACTTGAAGGAAATTTACGCCAATGTACGTCTTTTAAAAGAAAGCATTAACATAATGCTTCTTTATAGCAAATTTGATTTCCTTTAAAGTATACATTTAATATATACAACCTAATGATTTTCAAGAAAATGATGAAACGGAATATAGCTGTTATCTTATTTTCAAGCATTGCTTTAAGTGCTTGTGCCAAATCTACTGAATCAAATCAAAAACAAACAAAGCCCTCACCTGAACTGGAGCAAAAAATTCAGAAATTGGTTGAGAAAACTAAAAAGAATATGATTTTTGTCGAAGGTGGTAGCTACCTAATGGGTGACTTTGGGCTAGTAACTCCTGAATTAGAAAAAACTGTACCTGATAGCATGGCAGTAAAAAATCCGAAAGGTAATACTGAAGAACCTAGCAATCAACCATTCTCTCCAGGGGCCGATAATAAAACACTTCATAAAGTTTCCCTTAGCAGTTTTAATATGAATGCTTATAAGACCACCTTAGAGGACTTTAATACTTTTACTGAAGCTACTGGACAAGTTGCGAGTACGGATAATAAACGTTATGGTTCAAATATTGCTCACGAAGTAGCAACTGGTATGGCTTGGCAACAAGCCAAAGAATACTGTCAGTGGCTTGGGCAACAAGTAGGTACACCGATGGACTTACCCACTGAAGCGCAATGGGAATATGTAGCCCGAAATAAAGGACAATATACTTTATTCGCAACGAATACAGGTAAAGTAGAACCAAAGAAAAACCTATGGGGATTAGATCAATATGATAACTACAGACATTCACATGACTTACAAACTGTCGCGAATATTCCGGTTATAGGTCAAACACCACCAAACCCTTTAGGTTTTTATGATCTTGTTACTAATAATTATGAATGGATGAATGATTGGTACGATAAAGATTATTACAAACACTCACCTAGCAATAACCCAATAGGACCAAAAACAGGTACTGAAAAGGTTTTACGAGGTACAGTAGCAATGGGAGCCGATAACTTAATGATGGCTGATGGTTTTAATATAGCTAGAAGTAAAGCCCTACCTATTCCAAATGATGAAAGTAAGTCAAAATATCGCTTATATTCCGTTCGTTGTGTTGCCAATATCCAGCAACCGATTAAATAACTTTAAGCCATATATGAACCATCAGAGTTTTGTTGATAATTTGCTGCAATAAACAATTCTGCATCAGTACCATCGACTTCAAGCGATGGTACAGCTTCCGTATTTAAAGCAACTAAAGCATCCGCATTAACAATACTTGGTTCACTCGCCATCTTTTCTCGTAATTTTTTTAATTCTCTTGGATTATTCATTGGTGCTTTTTCATGTAAAGGAATTGTTTTTACAACTTTTGAGCGTAATTTTTCATATTGCTCTACATATTCACTTCCACGTCCAACTGTATCTGAATTAAAAGCATATTCTTTTACAATATCTGAGACCTGAGACCAAACGCCATCATGTAAAAAAATCAAGAGTTGTTTTTCTAATTTTTTAATACTATTAGTTGATTTTGAACCATCAAAAGACATTCTTTGGAGAACATTTAACCATTCATTTTCTGTTGCAATAGTTTCAAAAATTGCAATAACAGCTTGCTTATGGCTAGGTAAATATGGAGACGTTAAAGAGGTCGGGTAGTCGGCTAAATGAGTAACTTTATTGTGTCTAGTCATTTGGTAGATTAGCATTCCCTTGGCTTCAGGGGTTGCTTGTTTTAGCCACTCCGGTTGTCTTTTAATTTTATTGGCTAAATCAACTGAATTTTTCGCATCGGAATACTTACTATTAAAATTATCAAACTCCTCAGCAATGTCATTGAGAGTTTTAGCAGTTATAGAATCATTACCCAGAGCAATTACAGCCAATTGACTTAAATTTCTAAAAGCATCTTCCGCAATAAAACCTAATATTGTGAATTGAGCGCGTATAAGCTGGTAGTGCACCCATTTCAACACTTCAAGCACCTGACTAAAATCAATAACGAAATCTAATGCACCTTTTGCCCCCAAACCAACACATAAGGCTGCTTTGGCCCTAAAACGGAATTGATTTTCTTGTGCCCAATAAAATAGTTTAAAATTAACTCCCGCTCCCAATCCAGCACTAGCAGCAAAATCCAATGCCAAACTCGCCAAAGCCTTGAAATCTTTAGCTTCCGGTGAAAGCCATTGAAATTCACCCGATGGTTTTATACCTGCTTCAGCCCCAGCAAATGCCTCAATTTGCCCCTCAGAACTTGCACCACTACCAGGAATAATACTTTCATCTCGATCCATTGGAACAAATCTTGGACGGTTTTCTCTCATATTATTGGCGAGTGAAGGATTTCGGTTTCGCCTACCATTGGCAGCTAATTGTTGTTGACCATCTTTACTGTAGCTGATCTCTAAACCAATTCCTGCGGCCACTTTTGCACCAGCAAAACCATAGAGCTCCATGCCAACAATAAACCGGAATGCCCCTAAGTCAATATCTTCAAAGTTCAGCATCCAACCTTTATCACATGGAATAACATAGGTAGTTTTTGCTTTCCCCTCAAACAAAACCAGCTTACCTTGGGCATTCACATTTGCCTTAGCATTCACTTCTCCACTTTCAGGTTTCCAACTCGCACTTGATGAGAAACCAGCGCCACCAACACATCTTAACCATTGAGATTGAATATCTACCGTTAAACTATCTGAAAGTTTAATTTGTTCAACAAAACCTGCACTAAAAGCAGAGAAGTCCCAAACCTTTGTTCCAGTTTGCTTGGAATATTTAGCTAAATCTAGACTGACTTTTTTAAACTCATTGTGAATAGCCTGTTCATTAATTTTCTTAAAGTCTTGCTTTATATCTTTAAGCTTCTTTAATTCAGATCCTAAGACTGTAACCTTAAAACTTTCTTTATTCTTTTTCTTTTGTTGTAATTGCATATATCTATCAGTACGTAAATATCGACGTCTGAAATCAAACTCTTGCGTGTTACCACTTGGATTTTTCTTTTGGCGTGCCTCAAAAGTAATAACCTCTGTCAAGTCAGCCGCTTTTTTGAAGTTTTTATTTAGCTCCTCTTCAATTTTCTTCTCTGCTTCTTTTATTTCATCTTCTGCTTTTTTAACACTAGAAACGCTACCAGATTTTATTGCCTCTGCTAATTTATTTTTAGCATCAAAAGAATTACCAAATAATTTATCTAGTTTCGAACTTTCTTTTTCAAACTCAGCATAGTCCTCTGCCGAAAGAACAATCATTTCCTCTCTATGCATATTTAAAATAACAGGAGGTTTTCCATTTCCCTGTAATGTTACTGTCGTATTCTCTTTTTGCTTAGTGGTTTTAGCAACAGATTTTAATTGAACGGTGACATAATTATTTTTACTAATTGTGGTGAAATGTTGTATATCTTTTTTATCTGGCTGGACATCCATATTTATAAACTTAAACTTTACAAATATAACTTCACCTTTTGGTGAATACAGAGGTGGTGTAAAACCATTTTTATCTACGATTTTCACTTTGACATTCGGTAAACTAATTTTCTTTTCTCTACCCTCTTTGTCAAAAGTGAAAGTTTCAAATGAAATATTATCAGATAATTTAGAGCCTCTAAAACCTTCTATTTTATAGCGGTAATATTGCTTAATCTGATACTCTATCGTGGTTACTCCTTGATTTTCTTGTTTTATCTGAATGCCTGACGCACCATTTATATTGATGGCCTTTTCCCATTCAGAATCATTTCGCTTAATCCAAAGATCATATTCTCCAACTGGCAAATACATTTCTTTGGTAAAACCCTTCATATCAGTTCTGTCTTCTCTGTTATGAACGAGGGTTATACTTTCTTGTGTATCTTTATACTTTGCCATATTTTGCGCTATTGCTTGGCCAGTAATCGGAGTGTTCTTCTTATATATGGATTTCATATCCAATGGCTGCACAAGAGGCTTAGGAATTTTTGTACTCGCTATTGCTATAGCTAGTTTATTTGCCTCACCAGGTCTTCTACCCTTTTCCGTTACAGAATAAAGCATGCCATGACAAGCAATCGCATCATTATCAGGCAACACGTTAATAAATAGTTTTAATTTAATCTTATTCATCACTTATTCTTCTTCAAAAGTTACAAAACCATCATGAACATGATCTTCTAAGCTAATCTGGATTTTCTGAGGTCCTTTGGTTGTGATTTTCTGAGTTTTACCCTGACCATCCGTTACACCACTAACCATTTCTCCATTTTGTAAAATCATCAAATACTTTTTATTTTTCAAAGGATTTCCATCCAAATCTTTCGCTATATAAGTTAAATGGTAGTCAGGTAACATCGCCAACTCAGGACTTTGCGTTGCCACCTTAACCCCTCCCATAAACAAATGCTGTCCGGCTTTCACCTCAAGCTTACCACCCGTGACTGGGAAAATACCCGAACCATTCAGCTTAACTTGAGATCCGTTTGCTGTCAGATTAATTTCAGTTGGGCTAGTAATAAAGACCGTATCTTCAGTTGAAGTAATCTGTACACCTTTTCGAGCAATCACATCTAAGCCATCACCTTGAGCCTGAATTTCTACTTTGCCCTTGCCAGCAAAAAGTCGAGCCCCCTCCTGAGCGGCAAATAGACTAATCTTTTGGCTCGCATGACTCACTATATTCTTTTGCGTACTAATATTAATGCTATCTCCAGCACTTTGAGTGAGCTGACCATTTGCACTGAGGTGTATATCTTCATTACTACTTACAGCAATACTTTTTGGAGATGCCAGCAGCATCACTGCTGATTGAAACTCAGCAGCTTTTTTAGGATCTTCTTGTTTAAGAACTTCTAAAAAAGTCTGAATATTCTCAAGCATATCTAACGGGTCAGTTTGCTGATTTTTAGCTACTTCACTAAGTGACTTAGCATTATTGAGACCGCCTTCGATTTGCTGTTTAGCCTCATTTGCATCAAGGTGTACACCTTGAGCTTGGTCCTGCTTGTGAGTACTAACGAGTAAGCCACTACCAGCTCGAACCGCGCCCCACTGATCTGTTCTAAGTTCAAACCCTTCACCACGACCTTCACTCTCCGCCTTATCTTTTGGATGGCTTAAGTTACCCAAGTTTAGTTGGCTTGCCGCGTGGCTACTTTGGAGCTGGGCACTGATCTGGCCTGTAGTGTCATCAAAACGTAGCTGGTTAAAGCCTTTACCGTCGACTTCTTCTGAGCGGATGCCGCTAAGTTTTTTAGTGTCGGGGAGCTGACCTTTCTGGTCGAACTGGGTTGGATGGCGTTCAGCTTCGTGAATACGCCCCACCACAAATGGACGGTCAATGTTGCCGTCAAAGAAGTCGATAACAACAATCTCACCCACGCGAGGTAAGAAGCGTGCACCATAACCTGCACCTGCCCATGGAGTCAGCACATCAACCCAAGCTGAGTCAGTGTCATTGTCATTACTTCCTGCTCCACCATCATGGCTGTGGTCATCTGTTCGGGTAAACAGGAAGCGGACTTTTATGCGTCCCCACTGGTCAACATGAATACTTTCACCCTCTAATCCAACCACTCTAGCGCGCTGCGGGTAAGCGGCTGGTCGATGTTCAAACGGGTTATACTCAGGAACAGTTTTTATATTTCTACGCGATAAGATGAGCTCATTACCCTGACGCTCAGTCTGGTCATTTGGCCCTGATTGATTGTTTTGCCATTGGCTTTGACTAAAAAGTTGATTGATTTGCTGTTGTAAATCTTTAGGCAAATTATTTTGTAAATAGAAGCTTTTACCAATAATCAGAAATTCTTTGTCTGATCCACTATGCGTATCTATTTCTGGATGTTCATTCAATTCAAACCAATAGCCAACTTGCGCATCACGTACCGTAGTTTGTGCACGGAAATATTTTGATTGAGACGCATAATAATCAGATAGATTATTGTTGAGTTTTTCTAGCTGCTGGTGACCCGATGCGGTAGCTTGATCTTCACCTTTTAAATCTTGCATCCAAGCAGGGCTGACATGCCATGCATGTTCTAGACTTAAACTTGCATTATCCTGATTAGCACTATGACTATGCTTTGACTGAACACTGCCCATGCCTTCTTCTTGACTTAAAGCATCAGCCTGCCAGCGTTGTACATGCACGGCGGTAGATTGCAAGCTTCGAGTTGGCACAAGGCTTATCATACTGTCTTGTTGTTCAACAGCGCTACTACGGTGATAACGGATATTTCTTCGGTCTAATGCTAAATATGATTCATTATTATCAATTAAACGTAACTTTTGCGGTTGAATCTCAACTGAGCTATGAGTGGCAAACAACTGAGCTTCATCAATTAACCAGTTAATGCCTTCACTACGCCAAAGTCGGGTTAAAAATTCATAATCCGTTTCATTACTTTGCATGATAAAAGGTCGAACATCGTATTCTTCGGTTAGACCTTTTAAATCCAATGTTAAACCAGAAGTAAACAACGGGCTTTTGTTCTGCCATTCTGTAAATAGAATTTCAGTAATGTCCCGTATACTTTTATTCATAAAAACACGGCTATTTCGGCGTTTATGCCATAGTGCGGTCGGATCTTGTAATCTCAGTTTATACAATGTTAATGAACCATCACTCTGCCCCTGACTGGCTTCTGCAATAATTCCTGTAGTTCTAAATAATTGCCCTTGATCAGTTACTTGATCGAGTGCAACCTGACAACCAATAAAGTGTTTTAATGAAATATGGGCATTGGTAGAAAGACAAAATAAATCGGCAGTCAGTCCTTCATTTAACTGATGCTGCCCTTCGATACTTTGTAAAAAGACTTGAGTATTCAACGATGGATTAGAAAACTGAACATGAAGCACGCGTTTTTGCGAGCTGATACCCAAATCTTCTAGAATTCTATGTATATGAGATAACATCTTTTTTATGAAAACTTTGTCAGGATTGGCATTATTTTATAAAATACAGAAACATCTGTCTATTTTGTAAAGAAAAACTTAACCATATGAATACAAGAGACGATGAAGCTAATAAACGTAATAAAGATACAAAGTGAATTAACAACTTACTCTATTAACTCACTTTTAACGATTATTAATTTTTTAGTATTCCAATAAATCTATTAACACCTCTACTAATTATTTAAAAATTCAATTTTGATTTTTTCAAAATTTTCAATAGGAATGACTACTTTAAAACTTCCTATAACTTTAAAAAAAGTTTTAAATTTACTTTCTCTCAAACCATATCCACTGCTATTACCTTCTCTCACTTCATACATAAAATCACCAAAATCTGTAGAAGGAATATAAACCCCATTTTTTACATTTAGTGTATCTTTTATATTTTCAATAGATAAAAAACATATACCATCACTTTTACTCGAGAAACTACTAAAAAAGTTTTGAAAAGGAAAAGTGATACGGATAATTTTATCAAAATAATCATGGGCTATAGTCAACATAATTTCATGTTGATCACAACTCAAATCCAATAACTTTGAATTATCGCTGTTTTTAATTATCTCTAATAGACTGATCGACATCCTCAAGTCCTTTCATATTTACTATAAAAGCTATTTACCATATCTGAACTTTCAATTGTGCATATAAATAAAATATTGAAATTACTTGATTACTTACAATTTCATCTTATAGAATTTTCATAAAAAACTAATAAAGATTTTTATGAGTTAAAAAATATAAATTTAGTCTCTATTCTTCCTTCCATACATCTTCGTAACCCTGTTTATCTATTACAAATCTAAACCCTTCTTCTAACGCCAAATAAGGAATAACTTCGGGAAGATAGTTTTCTAAATGAGATATATGTATTGGTTTAAAGAAATCATCATCTTCAGAAAATTCTCCACAATAAAAAAACCATGAAATATTTTCCCCTTCCTCTAGTACATTACGTATACCTGTAATTGGTATTTTTCCTAATGAATCCAAAGCTACAGCAACCATTTCATTCTTTGAAGGTTGAACAAACTTAGAATTAAATTTCATACAATTACACTTTTGTGCATCTATTACTGAGTTCAAAAAATTCTCTGCTTTTTTAAATTAAATTCAAAAAATCACCAAGTAATACAATATCAATCATTAACCTAAAACTCACCTTCCTTAATATTTTTCATGGACTCAATATTTCCCCATTCATACTTAAACTCAATAAGCCCATCCAATTTAGTTTTTATTGAAAATATATTTTTTTCTATAAAATAACTTTCAATAATATTTGAAAAACTTATATTTTTAATTAACAACTCATCCACTCCAATAAAACTAATATCTATATATAATGAAAAATCTTCCCTCTTAAATACAAATCTAACTTCAAGAGTCGGATCATTATTAGAAATTATAACTTTAGTAATTTCTATATTTTGACAATCTAAATTATGACTTCTTAAAGCCATTGGATTTAACAAATTAATTCTTTCTATCATTTACTATTCCTGCAATCAAAATAAAAATGATCATCCATTCCGTCAACCGTACCCGTACGTGTATTTTCAGCGGGTCTAACATTATGATGGGACGGTTGATTACCTTTTCCACCTGCTTCACCAAAATCATGTCCAGCTGAATGATCCTGAATTACAATTTCTTTTCCTTTAACATTATATGTCAACTCTCGAGTCATTATTGGCATATTATTCTGATTAAGAATTCTTTTACCATTTTTGTCTGTTAAAGGAACCATTTTTTGCCTAATAGGTTGCTGGCTCATTGGAATACCTAGTTTTTTCCTAATATCTCTTAAACTTGCTCTTCTATATTTACTACAAGTTAAACCTAACTGATCAACCCAATTATTAGGATTCGGTGCATACGCATAAACATTTAATCCACCGAATAAACCAATCGGATCTTTGGAAATAAAACGTCCAACATAAGGCGAATAATAACGATAACGGTTGTAATGAAGCCCTGTTTCGCCATCAAAATACTGACCTTGAAAACGGATGTTATTGCTAATAATTTCTGACTTTTCAAAGAAATCTGACTTAGCCTGTTCTACCTTACACTCACCCCAAGCTTTATATTGAGCTATCCAAACAATGGCGCCTGTCAGGTTACTCATTTCTTGCGGTGTACCTAAATGGTCACAGTGATAGAACCATACATCATCAAAACCTTGACTTTGTTTTACTGTATTCCAAAGAGGGTCTTTATAAATGCTATATGTTTTTTCTGTCCAGTCTTGGGTTTGATGTAGCTCAATCGGGTGATGATACACCGCTTGTAACAAAGGCACGAAACTATCTTTTTCGTAGAAATAGTGTTTTGTTAAATCAGCACTAGATTCATACGCTAAAGTATCACTATCCCACCCATAAATAGTGTTCTGCTCTTGACCTGTATGGTGATGCTTACTTCTTTTTTGAATACGTCGACCTAAAGCATCATAGCGATATTCTGCCGTATATTGATTGTTTCGACTACGAACAAGACGTCCCAATACATCCCACTCAAGATTTAAATCACCTTGTGATGACTTTTGTCGAATCAGCTGTCCAAAAGCATCATATTGATATTGTTGGTCAAGATATTCTTGTACGACGTTATTGACTAAGCGGTTATAGCTATAACCTTTTTCACTAGAAATGTGCTGTGCGGATTGCTCTTTGGTACTGTTATATCGATCTAGAATATTACTTGCCGGGTCAAAATTAAAAGTCTCTTTCCCAAGCTTACTGGTTGCCTCTAATAAACGCCCAACAGGATCATATTTATAGTGAATGGTTCCACGACGAGTATCCTTAATGAGCGTTAACTCACCTGTTTTATCGTAGTGATATAAGCGTTCAATCAATTGATTGGTATGCTGGATAGCATTATTTTTAGTTTGGGCCTGATAACCTTTGTCATGCCCATTCAACATTAATTGCTGAGTTAAGCGGCCTACTTCATCATAACGTTGTTGTTGGCTAAGGCCATTTGCATAGTGGCGTAATGTCTCTCTATGTAAATCATCACGTTCAAAGCTAACAACATCTTCACCATTTAAAGCCACGCCATAGACATGTCCACTTCCATAAGTCAGCCAATCTATTTTCTGTCCATCAGGTCGGATGGTTGTAGTTCGATTATTTAATTCATCATAGACATGTTTTCATACAGCAGTTTTCTGTGTCACAACGTCTTGATAATGTTCTTTAATTAAATTGCCTGCTGCATCGTAAAACCACTGTAAGTTGGTTTCAGCATTTTTAGCTTGAACTAAATGACCTAGGCCATCATAAGAAAATTCTTCTATTTGCTTTTCTTCAAGCTCTTGCCCTTGATAACCATATCCTGCTGTACGTTGTTCTAAACGTCCCATGCTATCAAAAATAAATTGCTGAATACGGTCTTTAGGTGCAGCACGATCTTTAAAATCTTGACCATAGGCAGAAGCGACTTCAATGCTACTAGTTAAACGACCATTATATTCATCGTACGTATAAACAGTTTCTTTGCCATCAAAATCAATTTCTTTTACTAATCGACCCGCAACATCATAAATAAATTCATAACTTGCACCATTTTCATTAATGAGTCGGGTTAGACGCCCCAATCGATCCCATTTATATTTTAATTTGTGGTTTAAAGCATCTGTACGAGACAGAATTAAACCCGCCTCATCATATTCATAGCGAGTGATGTTCTGTTTAGGATCTATATGTGCCAGTAAACGCCCTTCAGCATCATGAATGAAGTGTTCTTCTGTGCCATCAGCATGTTTAATCTTTTCAAGTTGACCAAAAGCATTCAGAGGTAAACCTTTTATAATTGGTTCTCGATTTTCTAAGGTAAGTTCAGTATAAAAATACTCAACTTTTTGATTTAATGCATTTTCAATACTTATTACACGACCACGCTCATCATATTGCCACTTGGTCTCTTTACCTATATCTAATTTTTTATTTACGATTTAACAATCAATCTCTTATCCCTCCCCTTCAAAGAAGAGGGAATTTCTTTATTAACTAAATATTCAACGTAACTAGACTTGTGCTAAAAATTTACTAACAAGTAGGTAACAAATAAAAGTAGAACTTATTATAATCAACAATAAATTCAATCAACGTAAATTAATCCCACTCATATTCACCAATATAGGTGAGCGTATTATATTTTTTATCTTTACTTACTTTAATTGGATCACCCCCCAATAATAAAACATAGCATTAGCTTTATTAATGCCTTTTTCCAAACAGTCTTTTAGCATCTTTTCATAATGTTCAGGCTCTGGAGTTTCTTCAATGATAAACTTTAAATCATCTACTTCTTTATCAAAATGATATCCCATAAAGTCCTGATCTAGCCAATCCAAACCTACTTCTTTACAAAATTTTGGCAATCCTTCGGAATTATCAAAATAACACCAATACTCTTGTTCATTTATCTCAGTTAATCCCAGCCAAAAATGAAGTTTAGTTTTGAAAGACATTACAGCTCGCTAGTTAATTCTATATATTAACGGTATTAATAGTATAACTTTCCTATATATTTAAAATTAACATTAATTTTTAAAAAATCAGGATGAATATCACTACTATGAAAATAGAAAATCTAATACAACTTATAATAAAAAACTTACCTATTGATCAAAATATTACCCTTACAAAAATATCGACCTGATAAGTTTACGATTATCTAAATAGAGATGCTCTTAAAAATTCTAAAAATTAGCACTTCTTATCCCACCAATCTAATAATGTTTCATCTTCAAAATCTTCATAGTTTTTATAAATATTAGTAAATGACCAATTATTACCTGACAATTGGCTAAAATTAATAAAAAAACTGTTAATTTTTTGAATACCTTGGGCAGAGGGTACAGTAATAGCTATATTGTTTCCACTCAAACCATCTATAGTTCCTCCTAAATAGTCTAAAAGTTCACTTTTAAAATCTTCATAATCTTCAAGTGTTAAATTTGCTTCATAAATATGGATATTAAAATTCCCTCCTCGACATATAATTTTTACGGGCTCATCACTATTAATGAATTCAAAAGTATCTCCTTTTGCTAAATTTAGAGCCAATCCTGGCGCAGATAGTAGCTTATAGATGTTCCCATCTATACATTCTACGAGGACTTCCTCTAATCTAGTTTTACCAGAGCTAGTTTTTCCTGCATAAATACTTAAAGTTTTAAAATTATCTTCCATATGGCGCTCCACAACTTCCCCTCTCTTTACAAGACATGCCTTCTTTAACATAACCACTATTTCCTGCGCTTAAATTACACGCTGCACCCTCTAATGCTGTATTTCCTGTACTTAAATTACCTCCTTTAGAAGTTGGAACTTTTTTGTGACCTAAATGCATATCATCTGGATTAGTAGAAGTTTGACCACAACGCCAACAAGTATAAACCCCATTATTATTAGAATTATCTTCATCTAACAATTTTTGTCGAACTTTAGATTGCCCACTTCGAGATCCTCCACCAATTTTACTATCTGCTATCTCTTGAGCAGTAGCATTATGACCATCTTTTAAAGCATATTTAGATGGTTTTTTCTTTACTAATCCCAAAGGATCAACCCAACTTACTGGATTCGGTGTATATGCATATACGTTATCTCCACCCAATAATCCAATCGGGTCTTTGGAAATAAAACGCCCTACATACGGTGAATAATAACGATAGCGATTGTAATGTAATCCTGTCTCTTCATCAAAATACTGTCCTTGAAAACGGATATTATTTGAAATAATTTCACTATTTTCGAAGAAATTCGACTTAGCTTTCTCTGCTTTACACTCACCCCAAGCTTTATATTCAGCTTTCCAAATAATTGCACCTGTATGGTCGGTCATTTCTTGCGGTGTGCCTAAATGATCACAATGATAGAACCAAAAATCTTTAAAGCCTTTTGCAGTTTTGGTTACTTTCCATAATGGGTCTCGGTGTATTTTATAAAGTCTATCTGACCAATCTAAGGTTTGATTTTTAATATTAATTTTATTTCTTAAAATTATTTTAGAATTTTAATTAAAATATTCATTTGTTGTACAGAGACGTTATCTTTTTAATAACTCATTTCTTGAATCACTTAGTTATTTACAGTAGCATCCTAAAGAGTCTTTATAGAAATGAGTTATTATACTAAATATCTTATAAGTTAAAAAATATAAATTTAGTATCTATTCTTCTTTCCACACATCTTCGTAGCCCTGTTTATCTATTACAAATCTAAAACCTTCTTCTAATGCTAAATAAGGAATAACTTCGGGAAGATAGTTTTCTAAATGAGATATATGCATTGGTTTAAAGAAATCATCATCTTCAGAAAATTCTCCACAATAGAAAAACCATGAGATATTTTCTCCTTCTTCAAGTATATTACGTATTCCTGTAATTGGTATTTTTCCCAATGAATCTAAAGCTACAGCAACCATTTCATTTTCCAAAGGTTTCACAAACTTAGAATTAAATTTTTTACATATATTTTTTTGCACTTCAATTACGGACATATTTATACCTAAAACCCTAATTTTTTATTGATTGCCTTAGAAAACCAGAGGCTTTACTACTTAACTTGGGAAAAGTATAGCAATATGGGTATAAATTCTACATTATACCTGAATTATTTATCAATATTTTCATATAAACACCCTATCTGCAGAATTCTAAAACCATACAATATAGGGAGACACTGTTTAATAAACAAAAACTAAAATTTTATCTTTATCAAAAGAATTTTTTAATGAAAAATTATCAACAGCATAACTTAATATGCTATATAACTTTCCATGTTTAGCTGTTAAAAACTGATAACCACAAACTACATGACCCTTTTTAAAAAACTCTAATAAATCATGAAAGAAATAGAAATTAATTGAATATTTTTCTTTAAAATAATCCTCTAAAATTGAGTTAAAATATATTTCCATGAAGCTCAAAGCTACATCTTCAGATAGCCTTTTCCTTGAGAATATACTAAAAACTTCATCTTTTATTGAAAAAAAATTCATTTCTATTTTCTACCACAAACTTATTATATTCCTTTAAACCATTTTGACCTAAATCATTATAAATTAGAGATCTGAAATTATTCATTACTTCAGCATCACAATTTATAGTTTTATCTGAATTAGCAATTTCATTTATTTCATCATATGAAATACAAGTATAATTTAAATTAACTTTATCAATATTTTCTTTACCAATATTTTCCAAAAAAATTGACGACTCAATTAATTCTTTAAATTTTGAAAGATCATTTCTCATTAAAATTCCACTTTTTCCTTTATTAAATTTCTCAGAAATACTAAGAATTAAGATAAAAAATATCTCAACTTAATTATTAATAGTAAAATAGAATTCATTTCAAAAACATACATACTTTTAAAATTTATATTTTATTTTACCACCCCAAATTTATTTAAAAGAAGTTATTACTTTATTTTTAAACTTATCAAGTATTTTAAAGTTAAAAAATTAAAGCCATTTACACCTATAGTATAGATGACTTTCAAACAACTAAAATATGAAGTTAAATTAATTATATATTACACATAACCATTCATTCTTTATAAAGTTAATTCTAGTCTTTTAAATTTAAATATACATACTATTTTCGTATATTTAAATAATTACCACTCTTGAAATTTTTCTTCTATTACCTCTCCTAAAGAATCTCCTAACTTCTCGTACTCATCATTATCCACATAATAAATATATACCTCCCCCTTCTCATTTATAAAAATAGGATTTCCAGCTCCATCATCCGAAATCACTATTGATTTTAAAATATAATTATTAACTTTCAACTCATCTAAAAGCTTTCTTGCTCTATTGGTCAAATCAATAACAGTTTCGTCTCCCATCATCTCAGCATTTTTTAAACCATATATAGCTAAACCTGCATATGATCCACCATATGTACTAACAAATAACTTATAGTCATCAGGAAGTTTTATCTGCAAAGTAGTTTCCACCTGATTAATATCGTTCAAAGTTAATGGAACTCCTTTCATTTCAGGGTTATCTTTGTAGAACTCCGACAATCTATTTAACAAATCAATTTTCATTTTCATTTCTCAAAAAATCTTAAACTATATTGATGAATTACGCTTCTGTAACTCTCTTTGCGCTGAATCTTTCCAATACTCTTTTCTCCAATTATTAAAATCATCTCTTTCCTGACTCGTTAATCCTCCACCTTTTTTCTTACCACAAGGATGCTGTCCAGGGTTTGTATGAGGTTTGTCATGATGCTTTTGAGGCATAGCAACTATTGGACCTTTTGCATTTTGCTTATAATGATGTAATACAATCGTATTTCCTTGTTTGTCTTTACCCGATAAACCAAAACCAGAATTATTATTTGCATGATACAATTGTTTCAATTGTTTATCACTTAAATGGCTTAAATCTGTATATCCTGTAACTTGTAATTTTGTTCCACGACTATCAGTGAATGAAATTGGGTTACGATTTAGCCCCAAAGGATCAACCCAGCTCACTGGATTTGGTGCATAAGCATATACATTATCTCCACCCAATAATCCAATCGGGTCTTTGGAAATAAAACGCCCTACATATGGTGAATAATAACGATAACGGTTGTAATGAAGCCCTGTTTCTTGGTCGAAATATTGCCCTTGAAAACGGATATTATTACTGATGATCTCAGAGTCTTCAAAGAAGTTAGATTTAGCTTTTTCAGCTTTACACTCACCCCAAGCCTTATATTCAGCTTTCCAAATGACCGCACCAGTATGATCGGTCATTTCTTGTGGTGTACCCAAATGATCACAATGATAGAACCAAAAATCTTTAAAGCCTTTTGCAGTTTTGGTTACTTTCCATAATGGGTCACGTTGTAAACTATAAGGCTTATCTGCCCAGTCAGGTGTTTGATGAAGCTCTATTTCTTCTGCATAAACCGCCTGTATTAGTGGTACAAATGAATCTTTCTCATATATATAATGCTTAGTAATTTGGTCATTCGACTCATAAGCAAGTGTATTGCCATCCCATCCATAAATGATGTTATGCTCACCACCAGTATGATGATGTTTACTTCGCTTTTGGATACGGCGTCCCAATGCATCATAGCGGTACTCTGCCGTATATTCAGCATTACGACTTTTAATTAGTCGTCCACACGCATCCCACTCAAGATATAAATTACCCTTGGTTGATTTCTGGCAAACAAGTTGTCCATAAACATCATATTGGTATTGTTGGTCTAAATATTCTTTAACTACATTATTAACCAAACGATTATAACCATAACTCGTTTCGTCTAGCTTTTGTGAATGGCTTTGAACTTTCTGACTATGGTATGAATCTAGAATGTTACTCGCAGGGTCAAAACTAAACGTTTCCTTACCGAGCTTACTACTAGCCTCAAGCAAACGCCCTACGGGGTCATATTTATAATTGATATTACCCCTACGCGTATCATTAATTCCTGTTAATTGACCTGTTTTATCGTACTGATATAAACGTTGAATCAACTGCTGGGTTTCTTGAATTGCATTGTTCTGATTCTGGCTAACTTGTTCATTTGACGGATAACCGAACTCATGACCATTAACAATATTTTGCTGGGTTAAACGTCCCATCGTATCGTAATGTTGTTCTTGGGTAATTCCGTTGGCATAGTGACGGGCGATTTCACGGTGTAAATCATCACGCTCGAAACTTACAACATCTTGACCATTCACGATCAAGCTATGAACATGACCTGAACCATAAGTTAACCAGTCAATCTTTTGTCCATCTGGACGCACAGTCTTTATTCGATCATTAATTTCATCATAACTGTGTTTCCAGACTCCAGTTTTCTTGGTTTTATAGTCTTGATGATGTTCACGAATTACATTGCCTACAGCATCGTAATACCACTGTAGGTTACTTTCAGCATTTTTGGCCTGAATAAGATTGCCATTACTATCGTAAGCAAATTCTTCAACTAATTGTTGCTCTAAATCATGCTCAACATAGCCATAGCCTGCTGTACGCTGTTCTAAGCGCCCCATGCTATCGAAAAGAAACTTTTGAATACGATCTTTCGGCGCAATTCGATCTCTTAAATCTTGACCATGCATAGAAGCGACTTCAACACTACTAACAAGGTTTCCGTCTGTTTCATCATAGTTATAAATGGTTTCTTTACCATCAAAATCAATTTCTTTAACGAGTCGGCTTGCGACATCATAGAAGAACTGATAACTGGCACCATTTTCATTAATTAGGCGCTTGAGACGATTAAGCTTATCCCACTCATATTTAAGTCTATGATTGAGCGCATCTGTTCGTGATGCAATTAAACCTGCCGCATCATATTCATATCTAGTGATATTCTGTTTCGGATCTATATGTGCCAGTAAACGCCCTTCAGCATCATGAATGAAGTGTTCTTCTGTTCCATCAGCATGTTTAATCTTTTCAAGTTGCCCAAAAGCATTTAGAGGTAAACCTTTAATAACTGGTTCACGTTGCTCAATTGTTAGATCACTATAAAAATATTCAACTTTTTGCTTTAAAGCATTTTCTATTGCAACAACTCGACCTTTTTTGTCATACGTCCATTTAGTTTCTTTACCAGAACAATCGATATAACTAATTAAATTGCCTTGGTCGTCATAACTTAAGGTTTTAGTGCCACCTTTAGGATCTTTAATTGAAGTAAGTAAACCTAAACCGTTATAGCTATATTGTGTTTCACGCTTCAGTGGGTCGGTTTCTTTGGTAATGTTTCCAGCCACATCATATTCTTTAAACCAGCGCCCCTCTTCAGCATCCACCATACCTATAAGCTGACGGTTTTCATCATAAGCATAATGTAGAAGGGAACCGTCTGGTTGAGTCATAGATACAATATTGCCGTGCTCATCATAATCATAAATAGTCACCGCTGCATCAGTGTCTACATGCTTGGTTACACGGCCAAAGTCGTCACGGAAGAACCACTCTTCCAGCCCATCAGGATAAATAATACGATAGGTATAACCTTCAATATCGTAGTAATACCAAGTCTCGGCTCCATAAGCATCTGTCACATACGTTAGACGAATATTTTCGTCCCACTGTAAAGTTGTATCTGAACTGCCATCATCCGCCCATTCATGATAAGCCTTAGACGTTGGTTCGATACCATCATACTCAAGGTTCATACCCCGACCTGTAAGATCGGTATAACGAGTTAAAAGATGATGGTCATATTGGTAATGATAGCTCGCCCCATTTTCGGTAATCGCTTCAACCAAATCGCCTTTTTCATTGTAGTTATAACTCGCAAGTGGTCGAGCAAGCTGACCATTTTCAACTAGCCATACATCTTCAATTCTTCCAGAAGCATTTACCTGAAATGCAACATGAATCAACTGTTTTTGTTTTTCTTTAATAACAATATCTGAAATAAAACTTCGACCTTCGAAGTGGTGGTCATAACGTACCGCTAAAGTAAGTCCATTCTTGTATTCTATGGCTGAAAGTCGATAACCATCCTGATATTTTTCAAACAAATGTTTCTCTTCTTTTTGATAAGAGATCATCTGAACTTTTTCAGAAATTACACTATAGTAAAAATCTTCAGTTTTATTATGGAAACTCTCACCTACTTTCAGGTTTGGTAACTTAACTGGACGACCATCTGCTCCAATAAATTCAAAACCATTTAAGTGTTTTAAATATCCAGCGCGTTCCTCTGTCTCTTCAATATATTCACTCTGAGGAACAATCCGGGTTGTAAATGGTGTTATCCATCTTGCGCCAAACTCACCATGCTCTAGTTGATAAAGATTAGATGCATATTTCCGAGTTAATACAAAGCTTAAAATTGATGATACATAAGCATCTTGATGAGTTAAACACTCTGTACCTAAAGCATAGGTAATATTTCTTTTTGTACCAGAGGTAGATTTGGGTTTGCTTTTACCACCCCTTAAATTTAATGCACATTCGGTTTCATTGGGGTTATTCTTTGACTTTGCTTGAACATTAGTCTTTTCAAGCTCTCCGTTTGGTTTTTGTCTTCTTTTTTCAGTGACTTGTGTGGGTTTAATATTTGCAGTCTTTGTACCCTTTAGTTTGAACCTCTGTACAGCTTTAAGCAAAACATTGAGTAGCCATGCGATACTCATTGCTTTCGCTGGATCTGCCAAAGTCATTAAATATGTAGGTGCTTTTCTACCAAAAACACGAATGGAAGTGATTGCATTCTGGATAGGTTGTGTTGCACTAGCAGGCACAACAGCAGATACACCTTTGGCAACGGTATTTATTTGTTCTTTTACGCCTGCTTTCCAAATATTTACAACCCCATCAACAGCATTTGATATCGTTGCTTTAGGGTTGCGTTGTAAATTATTTAAGTTAACTTTGTTTAATTGTTTTTGGGCATTTTTTAAATTACCAGCAGAGCTATATACTTTTCCATTAAGTACTTTTTGAATTCCGTTAGCAAAATCATTACTGATAGCTGTAATTTTTGTTCCACAATTTTGCAACATCTGGTTGACAAGAGGTTGGGCATTTTTCGCAAATTGGTCTAATTCCCCAGCAATTCTTTCATTTAAATGATCGCTCAGAATGACCAGAATCGTATCAGAAATTGTACCTTTTGCCTTTTGTCTAACCAAATTCAACGTAGGTCTTAGGCTCATTCGCATTGTTGCCATGGTTGGCGGTGCTGGAATAATACCAATAACATCCAGTCCCAAATTCAACCAATCTGTAAAAGCTGGGCTAGGCTTTTTACTAATGTCTATAACATCATAAATTGCGTCGACTAAAGCAATTGCATTTCCAATGACTGGCAGTGTGCCAAGAGTACTTTTAATCGTATTTAAATCGACATAACCTTTGGTATTCGTTTTTAACCATGAATCAATTTTATTCATACCTGCTTTAACATCAGCAGCATACAATTTATTTAAAGGTACTACCGCAACTTGTCCGGTATTTGTTCTCACACTTGGCTTTGCTTTCGCTTGAGAAATAGTTTTTGGTGCTGTTGGCATTTTTATAAATTCTCAATTCTTATTTAAACTTAAAATTCATAGGATTAGGAGTGGTCTCGGTATTTTTCGAGTCTTGAGCCCTTAATGGATTTACATTTAATCCGCTGGTAACTGGAGCAACGGGGTTAGTTTTTCCATGCATCCATCCTTGCCCTGTCGAACTTTGGCTTAAAACCTTAGAAGAAAAATTGGTCAATTGACTCGTTAAATGTGATTCAACACCTTGTTGCACCATTGGCAACAATGCACTTGCACCATTTTCTTTTAATTGCTTTGCAGTATCGATTGTTCTCATAATCAAACTTGGATTTGTGAATGTTTGACCTAAAGCTTTTTTAGCTTCTGTCACTGCACCTTTCAAGACACTCTCTGCTTTACCCATTAAAGTTTGGGCACTCATATCATTATCATTTGGCCACATAGGAGGGCGTTTAAAATCACTCGCTTCATCCCAAGGATTACGCTTATCTTCTTCAAATACAATTTTGGCTGAACCTGTAGCTAAACCTGAAACACGAACAAAACCTTTATCATCCAGTTGTCCTTTGAACTGTTTCCCTAACGAATCAGTCACTGTATAACCGCCTTGTTTAACAAACTCACCATGTGCATATTCATGAAACAACTCAAGTACACCCTGCCCACGTTTTGGTGGAGGTGGCAAACTAGATTTAAGATTTGCAGATGCACCGCCCATAAACAAATGCTGCCCAGCCTTTACCTCAAACTTACCACCCGTAACTGGAAAAATTCCCGAGCCATTAATCTTGATTTGAGATCCACCCGCCGTGATAACGATTTCTTTAGAAGCACTAATTTCAATTTTGTCTTCTGTTGAAATCACCTGAACAGCTTTACGGGCAATTAAATCTGCTCCGTCACCTTGTGCTTGTATCTCGACTTTACCTTTGCCTGCATAAAGTCTTGCACCTTCTTGAGCTGCAAAAAGGCTAATTTTATTTTGGGCATGTGCAATCAGGTTTTTTTGAGTAGACAGGTTAATGCTATCACCAGCAGTTTGACTTAACTGACCATCTGCGCTGAGGTGAATGTCCTCGTTACTGACTAGAGCAATACTGTTGGGTGCAGTTAATATCATCAAGGCTTGCTTAAAAGCAGCAGCTTTGTCTTGATCTTTTTCTTCAATTTGCTCTATGAACGTTTTTAGGTTCTCCAGCATTTCCAATGGATCAGTTTGCTGATTTTTGGCAACTTCACTGAGTGCCTTGGCATTGTTAAGGCCACCGTCGATTTGTTGCTTGGCCTCATTTGCATCAAGGTGTACGCCTTGAGCTTGGTCCTGCTTGTGAGTACTAATGAGTAAGCCACTGCCAGCTCTTACCGCCCCCCACTGGTCTGTTCGTAGCTCAAAACCTTCACCTCGGCCTTCACTTTCAGCCTTGTCTTTTGGATGGCTTAAGTTACCGAGGTTTAATTGGCTTGTGGCATGGCTACTTTGTAGCTGGGCACTGATTTGGCCTGTAGTGTCATCAAAACGGAGTTGGTTAAAGCCCTTACCGTCGACCTCTTCGGAGCGGATACCGCTGAGCTTTTTAGTGTCAGGTAGTTGACCTTTCTGGTCGAACTGCGTTGGATGCCGTTCAGCTTCATGAATACGTCCGACTACAAATGGGCGGTCAATGTTACCGTCAAAGAAATCGATCACAACGATTTCACCAACACGTGGTAAGAAGCGTGCGCCATAACCTGCGCCTGCCCACGGAGTCAGCACATCGACCCAAGCGGAGTCAGTGTCATTGTCGTTACTTCCTGCTCCACCATCATGGCTATGGTCGTCAGTTCTGGTAAACAGGAAGCGGACTTTAATACGACCCCACTGGTCGACATGAATGCTTTCACCTTCCAGCCCCACCACTCTAGCGCGCTGCGGGTGAGCGGCTGGTCGGTGTTCTAGCGGGTTATACTCAGGTACAGCTTTTATGTTGCGTCGAACGATATTGAGTTCAGCATAGTGGCGCTGCTCAGGGTTTTGGCTGTCGAGTTGGGCTGCCTTGAGCTTGTCTTTTGGTAATAAGTGCTCAAGTTGCTGTTGTAATTCTTTAGGTAAATTATTCTGGTTATAGTAATGCTTGCTTAAGATTAAGAATTCTTTATCGGCACTGTCATGCTGATCGAGTTCAGGATGGTCATTCAGCTCAAACCAGTAACCGACCTGTGCATCACGGACGTTACCTGAAACGGTAAACTGTTTCGAACTTAGGTGATGATAAGCATTGATGTGCTGGTTAAGCTGTTCAATCTGACTATTGCCTGAAGCTGTGGCTTGGTCTTCACCGTTTAAGTCCTGCATCCACGCGGGACTAACATACCATGCATCTTCAAGGTTTAGGCTGGCATTGTCATAGTGTTCGCTGTGCTTTTGGGTACCTTGTACGCTACCGCTACCTTCTTCTTGTTGCAGGGCATCGGCTTGCCAGCGTTGCACATGAACTGAAGTTGGCTGTAAGCGGCGCTCTGCCTTGACTTGAGTAATGGTATCAAACTGTTCTGTGGCACTGCTGCGTTGGTAACGTAGGCTACGGCGCTCAAGCGCCTGATAGTTTTGGTTATCATCAATTAAACGCAGTACTTGTGGCTGAATGGACGCATTCGGATCCACTACTAAAAGCTGTGATTCATCGACTAACCAATTAATACCTTCACTACGCCACAAACGGGTTAAAAAGTCATAATCGCTTTCGTTAGACTGCATCACAAATGGACGCACATCGTAGTCTTTGGTTAACCCAGATGTGTCGAGTGTTAAGCTTGCGGCAAATAACGGGCTTTTACCCTGCCATTCTTTAAATAGAATTTCGCTAATATCTCGCACGCTTTTGTTCATAAACACGCGGCTATTACGGCGTTTATGCCAGAGTGCAGTTGGGTCTTTTAAGGTTAAGTTATAAATGGTGAGTGAGCCGTCACTTTGCCCTTGGCTCGCTTCGGTAATAATACCTGTTGTTCTAAAAAACTGGCCTGTATCTGTGACCTGATCGACGGCAACCTGACAGCCAATAAATTGTTTTAATGCAATATGTGCGTTGGTCGATAGACACAGTAACTCAGCAACGCTACCTTGGTTGAGCGTATGTTCGCCCTCGATGCGTTGCAAGAAGACTTGATTGTTTAATGATGCGTTGGAAAATTGCACATGAAGAACGCGGTTCTGTGCGACCAACCCTAAACTATCTAAAATTTGAAATATTTTATGGGACATCATTATTATAAAAACTGAGTCATAATCATCGATATTTTATAAAAAACAGACAGAATTGTCTATTTATATAAAATAGCTTATCTTCCCTTAACTTACATACTTTTTAGTTTATCTAAAAGATAAGATAAGGTTTTAAAGGAGAAAAATCATGTCTAATCAAATGGATCAGGCCATTCAAAGTGTCATTGACCTACATGTTTTAATAGAGAACGTATTTACAGGAAAAAATGCAGAACAAAGTCTGAGCCCGCTTTTAGATAGCTTTGATCAAAATTTTAAGATGGTTACGGTTCAAGGTCAAAGTATTGGTTTAGCCGAAGTTAAAAACTTATTTAGTCAAAATATTGGAAAGAAATCCTCTTTAAAAATCACCATTATTAAGAGTACAGCTTTATACGAATTTGAAAATTATTGTTGGGTGCAATATCAAGAACATCAGCAAACTGATGAAATCGAGACAGTACGTACCTCTACAGCCTGCATTAAAGTAGAAGGCGAAAAATGTTATTGGGTGTATTTACATGAAACTTTAATTCCCTCGTCTTAAGTCATCTAGAGCACTTTAAAGATGGCACCTATTTTGCTTAACAATATTACGTTTTATGAAAATCGTAATACTGATAAAAATGGGGAGCTCTCGATATGGGTTATGTTGCAAAGGAATTTACGCGAAAGAACAAGCTGATTCTCAGTATTTGTTCTTTCGTGATTCCAATATGTCTTTGGTGCGCAATCAGTTATTTACCTTTTGTTTGGCATCCTCAAGTACAAATCACAAGTTCAGGCAGTGTTCCTTACCTACAAGTAGGAAGTCGCGTTGATAAAAATGTGTTCTATCTCGAAGCACAAAATGCAGTCAATCGAGATTCTGCACCACCACAAGGTATTCTAGTCAATCCAATTTATTTACCCGCTCCCCATGAAGTCGCTAAGGCTTTAGTGACTGCATTTACTACGCCACCTGAACAACCTGATTCGCCGTGGTTTCATCAAAGTTTATGGCACAGTATCAAACTGGTTTTTTCAGCTTTTTTTATCTCTTCATTGATTGGAATTCCACTGGGTATTTTGTGTGGTTTTTCTAAACGAATATCACTGTTAACAGAGCCTTTTGTCGAATTTTTCCGTTACTTACCCGCACCTGCATTTGGTGCGCTTGCTGTGGCAATTTTAGGGATTAATGACGCACCTAAAATTGCCATTATTGTGATTGGTACGCTATTTCAGCAAATTCTAATTATTGCTAATACCACCCGAATGGTAGATCGAAGCTTAATTGAAGCTGGCTATACGCTTGGTACCAATAAGCTCAAAAGTTTATTTCACGTGGTGATTCCTGCGGCCTTACCTAATATTTACCGTGACTTACGTGTGTTACTGGGCTGGGCTTGGACCTATTTAATTGTTTCAGAGTTGATTGGTACGACCTCGGGTATTACTTGGTTTATTACCCAACAGGCACGCTATCAAAACTTTGACAATGTCTATGCAGCTATTTTGATTATTGGTGTGATTGGTCTTGTCTGTGACTGGCTATTAATGAAGTTAGGTGAGCGGATGTTCACATGGAAAGTAGGAGCAAAATAATGAACGATTCAACATTTAACGCACATGAATACTTTCAAAAAATTTATGAACGTCCTATGATTTTAGAAGCTAAACAACTGAGCCAAGTTTTTAAACATGGTCAAACTGAACGCACCGTTTTAAATAAGCTGGATTTAAAAATTCATAAAAGAGAATTTATTTGTGTGATTGGTCCTTCTGGCTGCGGCAAATCGACACTGAGCCGTGTTATTGCAGGTTTAGACCCATACCATAGTGGAGAAGTTTTAGTAGACGGCGAATGCATTACGGGTCCATGCCCTGAACGCGGCATGGTATTTCAGGGATATACCCTTTTCCCTTGGAAAACTGTAAAAGAAAACGTAATGTTTGGTCCGCAAATGCGCGGTGCTAGCCAAATGACAGCCGAAGCTCAAGCACGCGAATGGATCAATATTATTGGTTTAGAAAAATATGAAAATCAGTATCCACACCAACTTTCTGGCGGTATGAAACAGCGTGTTGCGATTGCTAGAGCTTTGGTTAATCAACCTAAAATTTTACTCATGGATGAACCTTTTGGTGCACTCGACCCACACACACGTCAAAAAATGCAAAAGCACTTAATGGATTTATGGCACAACATTGATATCACCATTATTTTTGTCACTCACGACATGGATGAGGCTATTTTACTGGCAGATCGAATTGTGGCACTTAAAGCCAACCCCGGTGAAATTAAGGAAATTATTGAAGTTAATTTACCCCGCCCACGCTCACTCGATTTAATGAGTACACCTGAGTTCAAACAACTTCGGGCACGGGTAGATTATTTAGTTCACGCTGAAGAAGATGAGCTTGACCCTGCTTTACAAGACTTACCAAAAATTCCACGTATGACTCAGGTCAGTACAGAAAAATAAGTCAGGCATTAAAAAGCCCAAGTTCAACTTGGGCTTTTTGATTTATGGAACTTATTTGAGTTGTTCTATGAGTGTTGGATAAATCAGCCCATCTACATTTTGTTCAGTTTTATAAATACCGTTTTCGACATTAAATTTATTGACGTGATAGCTAGAGCCATAAATTGAGTCAAAGCCTTGAGATTTAGTAAATACTTTTTTATTGGCACTGATATCTAATAAATGCGTACCGCTAACCATCAACTCATATTGTTTTGGGTCAACCCCTGAACGGTTTGCCATGATTTTAACCGCATCGGCATGGGTTGCAGGGTCATTAATATATTTAACTGTTTTATCCCACACCTGAATGACTTTTTTCCATTCCTCTTGATGAGCAGTTAAATGACTCATGTTGACTGTTAAGGTGTCATAAATTAAACCTGGCTTGTCTTTAGACGTATAGATAATTTTAGAGCCTGCCACTGCTTTTAATGCCTGACCTGCAACAGGTTGCCAAACAGCAATCGCGGAAATATCGGGGCTATTAAACACTTGTGGTAATTGGTTCGTTGCTGAATTTACTAGCTTCACCTCATTCGCTTTAATGTTATGGTCGGTTAAAGCAGTTGCCAATAAAAGATGGTCAACCAAGCCTTTTTCAACACCAATCGATTTTCCTTTTAAGTCTTGAATGGTATTAATGCCCTCTTTTGCAATAATGACATCATTGCCCGCAGAATAATCTGTTGCCATGATCATCATGCCTTGAGTACCACCCGAAGCAGTTACCAAGTTATCGCCATTGGTGACCAACACAGCGTCGAGCTGATTTGCCGAAAAGGCCGAAAGAGAAGCCGAATAATCAAACCATTTAAATTCTACATTTAAGCCTGCTTCTTTTAACCAGCCTTTTTCAATAGCCACTTGCCAAGCCACCCAGCCCGGCCAATCACTATAGCCAATGGTAATTGGTTTTGTATTTGTGGATGCCTGAGTGTCTTGTTTGGCCTCGGGCACTTTAGCGGTATTGTCACACCCGCCCAATACAACTGCCGATAAAATAGATACGGATAACAACGCTTTTTTAATCATATAGAAACTTCCCCAACATTTTTACTAACACTTTGAGCGGTTTGATTGAGTGACTGTATATAGGCTCGCCAGCCTCCAAAATGGCTAATATCGGTTGCATCTTGAATGGCATACGCTTCACAAATAAAGCCTTTGACCCATGTTCCATCTTTTAATTTGAGGTTCCCAATACCAAGTGGTGCAGGCACTTCAGCTACAATGGCTCCAAAATTTGCTAAGGGAACATTCCACACTTCAACTTCAATAGATGCCCCTGCTTCATCGAATTGCAATCCCGGTTTTGGTGGCGTGGTATTTTTTAAAGCAAAGAGTTTATAGGTCTCTGCAGTCTGTGTTTTCTTAAGCAAAGTGGCATTACGGCTAGTGAGCTGAAAATTAAGCGGCATGCCTGTTAAGTGCGCTCCCACCACAGCTAACTGTACTGAATGATTTGATTGGATCTCTAGACTTTTTTGATAATGTTGAGTTGATTTACCTAAACCCAACGATGTTTCTGCTTGCCAAAGCTGCGCAAAATTAGCGAGTGCCTGATCGTGCCAAGCTGGTGCAATAAAGGTTACTCCGCTTGGTAGGCTGTCTGCACGGAGTACATTTGGTAAAGCCAAAGCAGAAAGATCGGCAAAATTGACAAAGTTGGTATAGGCTCCCATGTGTGCATTTTTAGTCAATGGGTCGGCTTCAACTTCGGCAATGGTGTAAATAGTTGGCGCTGTCGGAACCATCAAGGCATCAAAAGGTTGTAATGCCACATTAATTTTTCGAGCCAGTACGGCACGGTTATATTCGGCTTGAAGTGCATCTGTTGCCTTGAATTTATCTGCCTGCACAATAATTTGAGCAATGACTGGATGAGCCTTTTCACGTGTTGTCATGCGTTCAACGGCGACTGTTCTTTCCGCTACCCAAGCATCGTTATACAGTGCAGCAGCAAGCTCATTAAACGCACTGAAATCAATACTCTCAACGTCATAGCCTAGTTTTTTTAAGCGCTCGACTGCCACTAAAAAGGCTTTTTCAGATTCCAGATCGCCATAAAACTCAAGCTGAGCTGGAATGGCAATTTTTCTTTTAGAAAATTGAGTCGGTACATTGGCTGGATGCGCTCGCGAATATTCATCTGTTTCATCGTAGCCCTGCATTAAACTGGCAACTGTCCAAGCATCATCAATATGTAGCGCAAAAATAGAAATGACATCAATGGTCCGACATGCAGGGATTAAACCTGTGGTAGAAAACCAGCCCTTTGTAGGTTTAAGGCCCACAATATTGTTATGGCCCGCAGGTACACGCCCTGACCCCGCCGTGTCTGTCCCCAAACTAAAAGGCACAATACCATTGGCAACCACCACTGACGAACCCGAGCTTGACCCACCGCTAATATATTCAGGGTTAAAACTATTTTTTACTGCACCGTATGGAGAGCGAACGCCAACCAGTCCAGTCGCAAACTGATCGAGATTAGTTTTTCCAACCACAATCGCCCCTGCTTTTTTTAGCTTGGCAACTACGGCAGCGTCTTGCTTAGCTAAATATTGAATCTCTTTACAGGCAGCAGTCGTGTGAAAGCCAGCGACATCAATGTTGTCTTTAACTGCAAATGGCACACCATATAAAGGTAAGTCAGCAATATTCTGATCTTTTAAAACATCAATTTGCGATTGAATCTGCTCGTTCGATGCAATTTCAATCCATGCATTATCATCATTTTTAATTTCTGCAACGTAGCCAATCAGATCTGCAAGATGGATTTGCCCGTTTTGATATGCTGTTTTCCAGTCTTGAATTGTCCATAAATTTTTCAACACGCTACTCCTCATTTAGTCATTTTGCTGTATAGGCGGCATGACGGCATCCATCAGTTCTAAATGCCCTTTAATCACCCCTTTCAACACAATAAATTGCTGGCTAATATGTCTGAGTTCAGAACTTGCGCCCTGCATTAACATGACTTGCAATATCTTTTGTTGGTCGAGCTGGATATGAAGTGAACTAATCACCTGTGCTAAAAACTGTTGCTGTAAATCGACCAATTGATTGCGCAAGGTCATTTGGCTAGCGTCATAAAGTAGCGTTAAGGTGCCCACCATGACTTCATTGGCCTGTGCTTGCTCTGCAATCAGGTGTTTATTAATCATGTCGACTATGGCTTGCGAGCGACTTTCATAGTTCTGCTCGACAATTTTTTGATCGAGTGCGTTAAGTGTCGTTTCAGGTACGGTAATACTGATTCGAGCCAACTTTTGTTTTGCCACAGTCTTATCCTTTTGTTTTAGGCGGCTGATTGTTTTGCTTGATATATACGCCTGCACGTACGCTGAGCAATTCGACTAAAAAGGCTTTTAAAGTTGGCTTTGGTTGAACCACAGGTTTTACATCATTCATATCGCACCTCTAGCTTGGTATTACCAAATTCAGTTTTTGTATTACTGATATGAGATGCAGAAAATGTGCCAGTTTTTAAACATGGTTTTGATAGGCTTGACAGAAATTTATGAGTGATTTTTGGGCAAAAAAAAAGCCCCATGCACAGGGATGGGGCTATTTCTTTTAATCCTTAGTTATGTTTCAATAAATCATTCTGATTAAAAAGGAATCCATCTTTAGGAGCCTCTATTTTTATATTATTTATTAAAATTTTAAAATCATTAATCGCTTTATTTGTATTATTACCTTCGCCTTCATATGTCACTAAGATAACTCCAGCATTAGTACCTGATGAAGCACTGATAAGAAAACGTTTATCAAAATTGGTTGTAAATACATTAGCTTGATAATTCATACCACTACTCAATGGAATATTAATATCCTCATTAACCAATGTTACCCCTTTCATTTTTACTAGTCCTTGTTTCGGAATTTGTAGCGAAGTAACCAGATATTGCATACCCTCTTCTATACCTTTGGGATAATATATTGAAATTATAATTGCCTGTTTACTCGCTTGTTTTATTGCAATTAGCTCTTCATTTTGACCTTTGCTAATATCCCAGTGATCTTTTAAATTAACTACAATATTTTTATATTTTACTTCTTGAGCATAAGTCGGAGTAAGTAAATAAAAAAACATAAATATTAGTAATAAAATTCTTTTCATAATAATTTCATTTTTGTTCTTGAAGTATCATATTAAATATCATTCACAGAGTCGAATCTATTCAATAATTTAATTTTGTCTTTAATCTTATGACTGATTAATCATCGTATGTGCCCATACTGATAAAGACTCTAAAACAGGCTTAAAAGATTGGCCTAATTCGGTCATTTCATAAACCACCTTAATCGGTGCTTTTTCACCATAAACAGTTCGAGATATTAAGCCACTTTGCTCTAATTGCTTGAGTTGAAGGCTTAAGGTCATTTCTGTGATCGTTGGCATTAATTGATTGATTTCATTAAAACGTTTTGGCCCATCTTTTAGATAATACAGAATAACGCCTTTCCATTTTCCACCCACCAAATCCATAGCCATACTGATATGACATGGATAGGTTTTTCCATTCATGGTGATTTCACATTTATTTTCAGTATTTGCCATTTTTAAACGCCACCTATCAACTTTGATAGTTATTGTACACCCATACTATAAAAATTATAGTGACTATGATTTTTATAGCTACAAGGCATTATTATGGCTTTACTTATTTTGGCCCATCCCTACTACGCTCAATCAATTGCAAATAAAACGATAGTGAATGAACTTATAAAAACCTATCTGGACCTTGAAGTCCGAGATATTTTTCAGCTTTATCCAGACTATAAAATTGATGTAAGTGCTGAACAAGAGGCGTTGCTACGCCATGACACCATCATTCTGCAATATCCTATGTTCTGGTTTAATATGCCGGCAATTTTGAAATTATGGTTTGATGAAGTTTTTACTTATCAGTTTGCTTATGGCTCTCAAGGCGACAAATTAAAAGATAAAAAAGTCATTATTAGTATGACGGTCGGGCAAAAAGAAGCCGATATGGTGAACGACCGAGAAAACTTAGCGGATAGTTTTTTAAAAGCGGTTCAATATTCAATTCAATATACACAAATGCAGTTAAGCGCCACTTACTTGCTTTATGACGTTTCGCCTTTATCAGGTAATCCAGAGTCGAAAATTAAATTAGAAGCTGTTGAACATGGTCATAAAGTATTAAAGCATTTGACCGAAGCATAAGGTTTAAAGAGAGCATCGATATTGATGCTCTCTTTTAGGTTTAAGCGACTGGTGCCAAGGTAAATAGCACTTGTCCTGTTTTTACGGTTTGACCTTTTTCAATGGTAATGGTTTCTACCTTCATACGTTCCGGCGCAATAATTGGAATTTCAATTTTCATTGCCTCAATCACTGCAAGGGTTGCACCTTCTTCAACAATATCACCCGATGCACATTCGATTTTCCAGATTGACCCCGGCATGTGTGATTCGACTGTACAGCCTCCTTCAGGAATAACTACAGTTTCACCTTCATCAACCGCATCTAGGCTTTCAGAAATATATTCTTGCAGGCCTGCTTCGTGCCAACGGCGGCGTTCAGCCTCAAAGTTAGCTTGCTGTGTATCTTTAAAGGCTTGAATGCTGTCTTGATGCGTCTTTAAAAACTCGTTGTATTCTTTTAAGTTGAGTACACCATCTTCAATACGAAGTTGTAGACGACCTGCCTTAAAGTCTTCACGCATTTGCAGAAGTTCAGCCTCAGAAACTTCATAAAACTTAACTTGGTCAAAAAAGCGTAATAACCACGGTTTGCCATCTTCGAAGTCGGCATTTTTACGATAACGACTCCACATTTGAGTGGTACGACCAACGAATTGATAGCCGCCCGGCCCTTCCATACCGTACACACACATATACGCACCGCCAATGCCGACCGCATTTTCAGGTGTCCAAGTTCGCGCAGGGTTATATTTTGTGGTGACTAAACGTTGGCGTGGATCGAGCGGCGTCGCAACGGGTGCACCTAAATACACATCGCCTAAACCCATCACCAAATAGTTTGCGCTATAGACCACATCTTTGACCGCTTGCTTAGAAGCTAACCCATTAATACGGCGGATAAACTCGACGTTATCAGGGCACCACGGCGCATCTGGACGAACAATTTGTGTGTAGCGCTCGGTGGCAAGCTGAGTTTGTGAATCTTCCCAAGCCAAAGGCAAATAGACCGTCCGTGAAGGCACCTGTATATTTTGAATGTCAGGTAATTCGGCTTCTGCTTGTTGAAGTTTCTGTAAAAGCTCAAGTTGATCGAGTTGAATTGAATCAAAATGAATTTGTAGTGAACGAATACCCGGTGTTAAGTCGATAATACCCTGAATGTTTTGATCTTTGACCCATTGCATGAGCGCATGAATACGGAAGCGTAAATTTAAATCGAGTACTAACTCACCATATTCCACCAACAAATAGCTATTTCCTGCTGGTCGATAGGTCACGCTTGGTAAGTCAGCTTTACCGTCTAAAGTTGCCAAAACTGCTTCTTTTAAAGTGTCGGGTTCTACTTGAATGGCTGGGTTAAAATCGATCTGAGTTGTATCAGCCGCAGTTAAGCTTTGATGATATTTTTGATCGAGTGCTTTTGCTTGCGCGTAACTCACAGGTACAAATTTAACTTTTTCGCCTGCTTTAAGCTGCCCGATTTTCCAAAGCTCGGAATGAATGACTACCGCAGGGCAAACAAAGCCACCTAAGCTCGGACCATCCGGACCCAAAATAATTGGCATATCGCCCGTAAAATCAATTGCCCCAATCGCATAAGCATTATCGTGAATATTGGATGGATGTAAGCCTGCCTCACCGCCGTCTTCACGTGCCCACTCAGGTTTTGGACCAATTAAACGAATACCTGTACGACTTGAGTTATAGTGAATTTCAAACTCATTGGCAAAGAACGTATCAATATCTTGCTTAGTGAAAAAATCTGGTGCGCCATGAGGTCCATACATGACGGCAATTTCCCAGTTTTGGGTAAAGCTAGGAATTTGCGCTTGAGCTAAAGCTGTAGTCGATTGAGTAGAATATTCAGTAATTGGCAGCATATCGCCAATTAATAAATTACGACCTGCGTGTCCACCAAACTGCCCTAAAGTGAAAGTCGCCTGTGACCCTAAATACTCAGGAACATCAAAACCACCTTTCACGCCTATATAGCTACGGCAACCTGAACGGATAAGCCCACATTTTAAAACTTGGCCTTTTTTTACATTGATGGTTTGCCACATCGGCACAAGTTCACCATCAAGTTTTGAAGGCATATCACCGCCTGTAATGACAATTTGGCTATCGCAGTGAAACTTTAAGGTCGGCCCTTGCAAGGTACATTCAAGCCCTGCGGTATTTGGTTCATTGGCTAGAAGCTGGTTTGCCACCGTTAAACTGAGTGGATCGATGGCACCTGATGGCGGAACACCGACATCCCAATAACCTAATCGACCTGTTACGTCTTGAATGGCAGTTTGAATGCAAGCCTGCAACACCTCAATTTTTTGAGTTTTCCATTCAAAGGTATTTAAAAAACGAGTGGTTTGAGTTCCAAGCGCCAATACATCACAAGCAATAATGTTTTGTAAATATTCTAAATTGGTTTCAATGCCTGCGACTTGTGTGTTGGCAAGACTAGCACTCATTGCCTGTATAGCTTGGTCTCGAGTTGCAGCAGTCACAATGATCTTGGCAATCATTGGGTCATAAAAAGACGACACTGTTGAACCTGTTTCAACCCATGTTTCGACTCGTGCTTGCGGGTCAAATTTAACGTGTGTGAGTAAGCCGGCACTTGGTTGGAATTGTTTAATCGGGTCTTCAGCATAAAGACGAACTTGAATGGAATGTCCTGTTGGCTCTAACTTTTCAGTCGGTGCTGACCAATCACCACTTGCCAAAGTAACCATCCATTCGACTAAGTCGACACCAAATACTTGCTCGGTCACCCCGTGCTCAACTTGCAAACGGGTGTTCACCTCTAAGAAATAAAACTCTTGGGTTTCAGTGTCCATGACAAACTCAACTGTGCCTGCCGAGCGATAGTTCACCGATTGCATCAGTTGAATCGCAACCTTTTGAAGGTAGTCGCGTTGCTGTTCATTTAAGTGTGGTGCAGGTGTTTCTTCAATCACTTTTTGATTACGGCGTTGCACCGAACAATCTCGCTCACCCAACGCTAAAACTTGGCCTTTCCCATCACCAAAAATTTGCACTTCGATGTGACGCGCATGTTGTACAAATTTTTCTAAATACAAACCTGCATCTTTAAAATTGACCTGTGCCAAATAAGACACGGTTTGATAGGCATCTTTTAACTCGGTTTCATTCCAAACCAGACGCATACCAATACCACCACCGCCCGCGGTACTTTTCAGCATGACCGGATAACCAATACGAGCTGCCTCAAATAAGGCCTCGGCTTCATCGGAAAGTAATGAGCTACCCGGAAGTAAAGGTACATTGCTTTTAATAGCCAGCTCACGTGCAGTATGTTTTAAACCAAAATCGAGCATTTGGCTTGAAGTTGGCCCAATAAACGCAATACCTTGGCTTTCACATAAATCACAAAACTCGGCATTTTCAGACAAAAAACCATAACCGGGGTGAATGGCTTCTGCTCCCGACTGTTTAGCAACCTCAAGGATTTTTTCAATATTTAAATAACTTTGATGAGCGGGCGCAGGACCAATCAGAAAAGCTTCATCGGCCAAAGTCACGTGTAAAGAATCACGGTCGGCTTCGGAGTAAACTGCAACCGAAGCGATCCCGAGTTTTTTAAGGGTGCGAATTACGCGACAGGCAATTGCACCGCGGTTAGCAATTAGAACTTTTTTAAACATGCTTACCCCCCTTCCGCTTCACGGACAACCAGTTGAATTTGGGTTGGGTTGTAGGCATTACATGGATTATTGAGCTGAGGGCAATTGGAAATTAAAACAATTAAATCCATTTCTGCCCGAACTTCGACATATTTACCCGGTCCTGAAATTCCATCATCAAATTTAAGCTGACCGTCTGGCGTTACTGGCACATTCATAAAAAAGTTAATGTTTGGGCCGATGTGACGGACATTTAAACCATGCTTTTTTGCAATCGGATGTTTTGCCAAGGCATACATAAAGTTGTTACGGCAACTATGCATAGGGTACGTTTCATGTGCATAGCGAACTGTATTACTTTCACATGAACAGGCGCCGCCAATGGTGTCATGGCGCCCGCAGTTATCATCATGAATAACCGCAATTGGACGGCCAAAGTTGCTATAGAGCTTGGTGCCCTTTTCTAAATAGATTTGTTGGTTGATGGCCAAAGTGTCCATTGCGCTATAACGCTCAGTTGGATTTTCGGCACTCATAAATAAAGTATCGACCGCTTGGTTTCCCTCAAGGTCAATAATTCGAAAATATTGGCCCTTTTTAACCTCGCACATCCACGCTTCACCCGCAGGACAAACTTCATTTAAAACTGCTTTTTCAAATGATTGTAAAACTGTCATGATGCTTCTCCTGATTTAAATATTGCTAAGCGCGTAGTAGCGGGCTGTGTTTTGAAAGGCACGCTGATTTTGCGAACATGCATCGCGACAAATATCGCTATCTGTTAGAGAGTTGGCTTTAAATAGACTGAGTTGAATATCAGCAGGTTGATAGATTGGGCTGGTGTCTAAACCATGCGGTGCAGCAGATAAAAATAGCAAACAGTCCATTTCAAAGCGCAGTTCAATGCTTTGATCGGTATTGTCAGAACTGACATAAGACAAAGCGCCGTTTTCATCTGGTGCAACTTTAGAAAATAGGTTAACGGCGGCGCTCAGGTCTTGGCTGGCAAGTCCGTATTTACACATTTCAATGAGTAAGCTGTCCAAGCCGTTTTGGTACATATCATTGCGGGCATCTTGAAATGTGCGCGCACCAAATTGCTTTTCAATTTGCTCAGGTCGGCTTGGGCCACAAAGTGCATCGTTCCAACCATGGTCATCATGAACAATGGAAGCCATGACACGGCCAAGGTCTGAATAGAGCACATTGGATGCTTTTAAATAGGCGGTGTGTTGCCCTTTTAAACTGTCAGGCATGTTAAAACGTTCAAGCACATCGGCAGCATTTACACAAAATAAAGAAACATTTGCCTGAGCGCCAAGCGATGTAAATCTAAGAATGGTTCCTTTTTGAATTCGACCCGACCAGTGGTGTCCTCCGGGTAAAAGTTCGGTCCAAATCGCCTGATTGTTATGATAACTTGCAGTGTTCATAGCTACTCCTGTCGGATAGTTTTAGACTTCCTCCCGGGCTTTTATCCCTCCGTGTAGTTCGCTAGGAACCGTGAACTCTCGGTCCAGACATACTGTAAGTATCGGAACCCTAGATCACTTTTGATTGGTTATGACTATGCAAAGGACATGCCAGCTTAGTATTACGGTTTTGGTTAAAAGTAATACTAAACTTGAGCTGTTTGGGTGCGGTTTAAGTTCAAAAATGAAAATCTGCACTAAAAATTGTGCATCTTGAAAATAAAAAAGCCCCTTTTACTAAGAGGCTTAAGACTAAATTATAAGAGAGCGTATTAAGGAAGCAGAATGACCTTACGGCAGTCCTCTTCTCTTTCATTAAAAATGCGGTATCCCTCTGCGGCATCTTCTAATTTCATTCGGTGGGTAATAATCGTTTCAGGTGTTAATTCGCCGCGCTCAATCAGTTCTAAAAGTTGCGGTAAATATTGATGCACATGGGTTTGACCCATTTTAAAAGTTAGTCCTTTATCAAAAGCATCGCCAAATAAAAAACCATGAATTGGGCCTGCATATACACCCGGTACGCTGACCACACCACCACGGCGAACCGCCGCAATACATTGACGAAGCGCTGCACCACTTGAACCTTCAAGCTTTAAATTGGTCAGGACTGTTTCAATCACACTGCCTTTGGCCTCGAAACCAATTGCATCAATCACAGCATCGACACCACGGTAATTGTCGGTATGTTGAATAATAAATTCGGCAGCATCGACTTCATCAAAATTAACTGGAATGGCACCGTATGTTGCCGCTGCATAGTTCAATCGATAGTCATTGTGATCGACCATAAATATCTTTTCAGCACCGAGCATCTTGGCACAAGCAGCACTTAACAGTCCGACTGGACCAGCACCATAAATTGCAACGGTTGAGCCACGTTTCACTTGGGCATTGGTCACGGCTTGCCAAGCAGTCGGTAAAATATCAGTCAAGAAAAGTACTTTTTCATCTGACAATGAGGTTGGCACTTTAAAAGGGCCTTTATTGGCTTTTGGCACACGCACATATTCTGCTTGCCCGCCCGGTACACCGCCGTAAAGATGGCTATAACCAAACAAAGCTGCGCCTGGTGGAATCTGCTTTTTATTAATAATTGCGCCGCGCCCTGTATTAGTTGTTTCGCAAGCAGCAGTTAGGTCAAGTTGGCAAAAGAAACATTCACCACAGGCAATCACAAAAGGAACAATGACACGATCCCCCTTTTTGACTGCGGTGACAGCTGGACCGACCTCTTCAACCACGCCCATAAATTCGTGCCCAAAGATATCGCCTTCTTCGGTTCTAGGGATTTTGCCTCGATATAAATGTAAGTCAGAGCCACATATCGCTGTGGCAGTCACGCGTAAAATGATGTCATCTGGTTCTTGAATAATAGGGTCTGCTACTGTTTCTACTCGAACGTCTTCTGCACCGTGGTAAGTTAAAGCGCGCATATTGTTATTCCTCTATTTTCTATCATGTCCTTTGATTATGAGGAGGCTTTCTTTACGGTTTGCAACGATTCTTACTTTTCACGTAAGGCGTATAGTTCAAATGCAACGCGATAGGAATTTCAGTAACATTTAATGAATGTAGGATTATTTCTGCTAGACATGTTTTGTTATTTACCCCAATAAAAAAGCCAATCATCTCTGCAATAAAATAATTGGCTTCGTCTTAAAGATTTGACTCAATCTAACTTGAGTTGCTGTCTGAGCTTTAAGATATCGACCAGACCTTTATCTCTGGTTTGATATAAATCGATATCTTTATATTGTGTTAATAGCTGATTGGTTTGTGCTTCCAATAACTCTGTTGTCTCGTCTGAATGTTGAAATGCGTGCATATCATTCCACCATTCTGTCATTGGTGGGCCTAAATGATGAATTGCTTCTTTAAAGCCCTTTTGGTTGGCAAGCTGCATATTAATGTAGGGGCCAAAGAGCGCCCATCTTAAACCCGGCCCGCTGGTAATCGCGACATCGACATCTTCAGCAGAGCACACGCCTTGTTCAACCAGTGAAAAAGCTTCTCGCCATAGCGCAGCCTGCAAACGGTTTGCGACATGCCCTTTTACTTCTTTATTTAAAACAATTGGATTTTTGCCCAGTTGTTTATAGAACTCAGAAGCCTGTTTTAAAATTTGAGGATCAGTCAAATTACCGCCAACGATCTCGACCAAAGGTAAAAGATGAGGTGGATTAAAAGGATGACCTAATAAAATACGTTCAGGATGCTGCGCCTCTTTTTGAAAATCGGACACTTTTAAGCCCGATGAACTTGAAGCAATAATGGTGTGTTTGGGGCAATATGCTGTGATGTGTTGATATAGCTGTTGTTTCACATCGAGACGTTCAGGGGCATTTTCTTGAATAAAATCTACATCTGAAACAGCATCTTTTAAATGATTAAAAATTTCCAGATGAAGCAGCGCATCTGATTGAGAATGGGCGTGTTCAGCATTTTGATCTAAAGCCAATAAATCATTTAAATTTGCAGATATTCTATTTTTAAAGACCGCTTCATCTAGAGGATATGGGTCATAGACCTTAACTTTAAATCCTTTATATAAAAATAAGGCAGTCCAACTCGCACCTATTACACCTGCTCCAACAACACCAACCATTTTAATGACTTCCATATTTTCCTCGTAAGAATGTTGTTTTATCCGAAATTTCTTTACTCAATTGAATGCTAAATAAACATAACAGATTCAACCAATCAATAAATTTAATTGTTTATATTTTATATAATTTGTCCTATATTCCTTAGCTTGAAAATTTATTCCTTCCATCCATATAGCTTCATCTTTTACCATTTTTTAACCGTTATTTACTGAATTTTATGTCAAAAAATCTAGCAACATTGATTGGTTTAAGCGCCATTCTCATGTGGGCATCTCTGGTGGGCTTAATGAAACAAGTCAGTGCCGCCATTGGGCCTGAGCTAGGTGTTACGTTTATTTATTCTTTAAGTGCACTACTGTTGCTTGCCATTTTCAAAGTTCCAGATTTTAAGCAGATCTCTAAAAAATACTTAATATTTGGCACAATTCTATTCGTTGCTTATGAGGTATGCTTTTCATTTGCGATTGCTTATTCTCAGACAGCACGGCAAGCAATTGAAATCAGCATCGTTAACTATCTGTGGCCGAGTTTAACGGTTTTAGCTTTTGTTATTTTTAAGGAATTAAAGTTTAATTTCCTTATTATTTTAGGGCTAATGCTTTCAATTTTCGGCATTATTTTTATTCAAATTGGAAGCGGTGATTTTAGTTTAAATAGTCTTGTCGATAATTTTCATAGCAACCCACTGAGCTATATTTTGGCATTTGCAGGCGCCATCATTTGGGCTTTTTATTGTGTACTCACCAAAAAATTAAGTAATGGGCAAAATCCAATTTCCATTTTCTTTGTTGGTGTCGCGCTCACGCTATGGTTCAAGCTGCTTGTGTCGGGGCAATTCGCTATTCCATCAATGGATATTCCAACAGTCATGACCCTTTTAGTAGCATCTGCTGCCATGGGTTTTGGTTATGCTGCTTGGAATATTGGCATCATTCATGGAAACATTACCGTGCTTGTGGTGGCCTCTTATTTCACCCCAATTATTTCGTCTATTTTGGCAATGTTTGTTTTACAAACTCAACTTTCGATGAGCTTTTGGCAAGGAACAGCAATGGTGACGGCTGGTTCCTTTATTTGCTGGGTTTCAACCAACTGGTCTGTGATTCAGCCTTTCTTTAAAAAATTAAGAAAAGGTCAAAAAGTATTGTAGATTTACCAAAGTGAATTTTTTAAGTATGCGATAACTCCGACGAAGAAGAATTCCCCGATTGCCTAAAGCGTGCTAACATCCAAATTCTGACAATTACCAATGTCAAAATAATTTCTAGAGGGAATAAGATGTTAAAAACTCAAAAAATCAACATCGTACAAGAATTTGATGCACCCGTAGACAAGGTCTTTGCAACCTTAAGTGAGCATGAAAACCTAAGTAAGCTTTTTGCTCCTGCTAAAGTGACTCGTATTAGCAACGGAAAAGACGCTCGTAATGGTGTTGGCTCTGCACGCAAAATGTCTATTCCATTGACCCCTTCATTTGTAGAAACCAATTTAGTCTACAAAGAAAATGAACTGATCGAATATGCGATTACCAGTGGCATTAGCCCAATTAAGGGCCACCGTGGTGTCATGAAATTTACTGACTTGGGAAATAATCGTAGTCGTTTGGATTACACCATTAGCTTTAAAGGTCGCGTACCATTTATTGGCCCTATCATTAAAGCCGCTCTACAAAATGGTGTAAGTCGTGGGCTTAAAAAACTTAAGTTTTAATCGCCGCATCTAAAAGAAAAAGCCCAATCACGGGCTTTTTGTATTTAAGGTTTAAGTTGAATGCTCAGATAGCATAAATAAAAAGTAATCTAATAATTTATCTCGTTCATCTACGCTATTGGCACTTAATAGCTGAACCATTGCCCCATCAATTGCAAATAGAAACATGTGTGCGTCTTTTATTGAAGCGGTAGTTTTGACGGTAAGAAGCAGCTTATAAAGCTCATTTATAAACCAATTTCTATAATCAACAACCACTCGATAAGCCGTTGCATAACACTTTTCAATTTCAAAAATTGCTTTAAATGGTAAACGATAAAAGCCTTCTAAATTGGCATGTAAAAAGTAAATTTGCTTGAGTTTATCGAACACCATAAGTTCTCTGTATGAATTGATAATTGAAAGAACTTTTACTTTGAGCGCATCCGTTTGAAAAGTTAGACACATCTCGATCAGTCGTGCTTTTGAATGAAAGATGTTATAGAAAGTAGCTTTGGGAATTTTGGCTTCAGCAATAATTCGGTCAACCCCCACCGTGTTAAATCCATCTTGAGTAAATAAATCTTTTGCTGTGTGCAGCACTCTGAGTGCTCTAAATGAAGATTCTAAATTTTTCATATATACCGCTTAAAATAATTTTTTGTTGTATGTAAAAGAGATAGAAATGCCGTCACTCTTAAATTGAGTGTTAAAAACAGGCATGCAAAAGCCGCACAATAAAGGTGTGCTCGCCTATCTCGGGTTTATTGTTGCTATGTTTTAGTCGTAACGATGTTTAGGCGTAAAAACCTAGAGTCGTCTAAACCGATTTATAGACTGTTTAAGCGGTATGGCTAGAGAGAGTTTGGGAAAGGCCAAAAATTGAGAAGAATTAGTACGCATAGCGGACTCCTAGATGAAATAGAAGTTCTACCAGATCACTGCTAAATGATTATGGTGGCAGAACGAAGAAGGGTTAGCAGACCAGTCATCTAGGAACTGGCACGCCCGAAGGCGTCCCTCCTCCGTCCTACCGCTACGAAGGGGGACGAACGAGTTCACCACCAAAAAATTAATTTTTTGATGTTCTAGATGAAAACGGTCTGCTAAAACCGACTGGCAATGTAGGCCAGCAGGCAAAGGATAGTATTCGCTATTGTTGGCGTCAAGCGTGGGAAATGACAATCGTATTAAAGTAGAGCGGTTGAAGGAAATAAAAAAATAGGTAAGTCAATCATCATTGAAATTCAACTTACCCTAATCCTATTAATTTTAGATAAATGTTCTATAAAGTTTTTTGACTATATAAAATTAAATTTTTATGGTTCAACCATTTCACCACTATAAAAAACTCTATTGGAATTATTCGTTAAACTTAAAGTCATTATTAAGTGATCTTGATCCAATTCATTAAACTTAGAAACCTCTATTGTTCTTCCATTATCACACTCATATAAAGCATATATTGACAACTCCTTATCTATAAGCTTGGAGTATCTAGTTTCTCCTTCTAAGTGATTTTTAGTATAAGTACAAGTTCCAGAAGTATTTAATTCAGGTCTATTAGCATTTTTAAAATCCATATTAAAAGAGATTCCTTTTTCATCAATGAAATGGATATCTAATTTTAAGTGTGAGGGTCCTAAAGTTGTTAAATTAGGTGAGCTAAGATTTGTCGAAGTACTTTCATTTAACTCCTCCTCTAATACTTTAGGTTGCTCTTCTTGAGATGAAATATCAATATCCTTCGTATAGGAAGCACTACTCTCAGTTTGATAATCAATATTATTTATAGGATTGTTAAATTTATTCTCATCTTGATATACGCTATCAGTTTCACTGTAGGCTGGTTGCTCAACATAGCTTTTCGGTGAATTCAATAAATAAATTATAATTCCTACACATACAAAAATAATTAAAATTAAAAAATAAATAAGTGATTTACCTTTTCTTCTTTCAGGTTCTGTATAAACAGTTTTTAAATTTTTCTCATAGGAATTCGATTTTGAAAATTTATTCTTTAGCGCATCAAAACTTAGACCAATTGTTCCTAGAACTGTTATAGCTGCCATAACAATTAAAGGAGCAATAACTGAGCCTAAAATAAAAACACCTACTGTCCCCATAAAACTATGAGGTTCTATAATTGAATAAGCAACATAGTAAGGCAATAACAAAGCTAGAATATAAATACACCAAACAAAAAAATATCCGAATATTAGTAATAATGCCTGCACAAATAAGCTCCACCCAAGAATTTATCCCAGTGTAATATATTGAGCTTTTATTTGTTACTATTAAGGCTATTTAAATAATCAATCTTGTATATAACTAAATATACTCAACCTTATTTTTCTACTTAATATTAAAAATACTTTAAGCTTTTTTGAGATTATTTTCAGCTGTAATCTTCAAATTAATTTTAACTAGAGTTAACGAAGCAAGAACTAAGTAACCCACCTAATCCATCAACTTTTTACGGCGATACAATCCACAGTTCCCAGAAAATAACGCAGCCAACAAACAAGTAATAATGGCATAAGTGGCAACATTCATTCCAAATAGCTCAACAGCTAAAATAATAGAGGTCAACGGTGCCTTACTTGCTCCAGAAAACAGACTTACCAACCCTAAGCCTGCAAGCAATGAAATTGGAAGATTTAAAACCGCCCCTAAAGCATTCCCTAATGTCGCACCTACATAAAAGAGTGGCGTAATTTCACCACCTTTAAAGCCTGAACCTAAAGTGATGGCTGTAAAAATAGTCTTGTTAAAAAAGTCGTAAAACTCAATCGGTACATAAAAAGATGAAATGATTTTATCTGTACCCAAACCGTTGTATTGCTGATGCGCAGTGAACAACGTAAGTAGCATAATGACAATACCACCCGCCATCGTTCTTAATGGCAAATACCGAACGTATTTATAAAAAACGTCACTCGCAAAATGAATGGCTGCAATAAAGAAACGTGCGACTAGACCGAAGATCAGACCTGCCACAATTAAGTTCATGAGCGTGCCAAAATGAATGGCTGGAAACTCACTAATCACATAAAAAATATGCGGATGAACAATATCAAATAGCTCAGGGATAGCCGATGCAATCAGAGCCGACACAAAACATGGAAAAATAGCTGAGTATCTTAAATTACCTAAAGCAGTAATTTCTAAACCATAGATTGCACCCGCTAGAGGCAAGCCAAACACCCCTGCAAAGCCTGCACCAATACTGGCGATTAAACAGATTTTTCGGTTGTCTTCCGAGATTTTTAATATATGGCTCAAGTGGTCAATTAAGGCACCCGAAAGCTGAACCGCTGGGGCCTCACGCCCTGCCGAACCACCAAACAACTGCGTTAAAATTGAGGTGATAAAAATGATGGGGCTCATTCGTTTTGGAATGAACGACTTCGGCTGGTGAATTTCATCAATCAGTAAATGAGTTCCCCGCTCAATCGGTGATCCATATTTTTTAATGAGATAGCCAATACCAAAACCCACAAAAGGTAAAAAGTAGATCAGCCAGTGATGCAGACTTCGGACTTTGTTTGAAATATCAAAAGCGACAAAAATTAAGGTCGAAGCTAGCCCTGCTACGACTCCAATCACGATCGAGATGACGAGCCAATAGACACTGTATTTTAGAATTTGATCATATTCAGATGAAGGTAGAATTTTCATTCGCTTTCTTCAATTCGCCTTTGAGTGAGTGCCAAATTCTCAAATTGTTTTTATGCTGCCAGCTCATTAAGTGAGAAATGCTTAAACTGGGCTAAAAATTAAAGCCCGCATAAGCGAGCTTTCAATACAGTGATTAATTTTCACATCACTAAACTGTGATAAATATCTCACAATTAGTGCTGATTTTCAAGCTGAAAATAGTTAACGAGTACTGTGAAAAATAACAAACTGAGTGAATAAATAAGCATTCGATTTGACCCAATCAAAATAATGCTTAAGTGAGTCAAATCATTTATTCAAAACTTAATTAATACTCGCAATCACAGTTTCTGCATGGCAGGTCGCGCCCTTCTCTGCGCCAATCTGAATAACACCACTACGATGTGCCAGTACCTGCACTTCCATTTTCATGGCTTCCATAATGGCAACCACTTGGCCTTCTGTGACTTGCTCACCATTTTCGACTTTCCAAGTGCTAATCACACCATTAATTGGAGCAAGTAAATGCTCAGCGCTCACTTCTGGCTCGGCAGTCTGCACTTGAACTGCGGTTGCTGGGCCTTGTGCAAACATGCCCGCAGGTAAACCTAACCGGTGTAACTTGCCATCAATTTCAATGTAGCTAAGCAGCATTGGCGTTTGATGATTTGGAATGCCACGTTTAGTTGGCTTTAATTCCTGTTTGAAGTCATTTTCAATCCAGCGCGTATGTACATTAAATTCATCTGTAAAGTCAGGTTCATTAAGTACCGCACGGTGAAAGTCTAAAACTGAAGCTACACCTTCAATTTTAAATTGTTTTAAAGCACGTTTAGCGCGAGCAATTGCAACTTCACGAGTTGGGCCGGTCACAATCAGTTTTGCCATGAGTGAGTCAAAATGGCTAGACACTAATGACCCAGTGCGAACACCTGTGTCCACGCGTACACCATGACCAAACGGTGCTTCAAATAAATTCAACACACCAAAGGCTGGAATGAAACCACGTGCTGGGTCTTCGGCATTAATACGAAACTCAATAGCATGGCCTTGTGCTTTCGGGGTTTCTTGAATAGAAAGCTCATGACCCTGTGCCACGCGAATTTGCTCAACCACCAAATCGACTTTTGAGATTTCTTCAGTCACAGGGTGCTCGACTTGCAAACGAGTGTTTACTTCTAAAAATGAAAGCTTGCCGTCACGACTCAGTAAATATTCAACTGTTCCCGCACCCACATAGTTTGCAGCCTGACAAATATTTTTTGCCGAGCTTAAAATTTGCTGATAAATCTCATCGCTAATAAATGGCGCGGGCGCTTCTTCAACTAACTTTTGATTACGGCGTTGCAACGAACAATCACGTGTGCCAAGCACCACAATGTTTCCATGTTGGTCTGCTATCACCTGCGCTTCTACATGGCGCGGTTTATCAAGATATTGCTCGACAAAACACTCACCACGGCCAAAGGCAGCTTTTGCTTCACGTACTGCCGACTCATAAAGCTCTTTGACTTCTTCGAGTTTCCACGCGACTTTTAAGCCACGGCCACCGCCACCAAATGCGGCTTTAATAGCAATCGGTAAACCATATTGTTTGGCAAACGCTAAAGCTTCATCTGCATTATTAAGTGGATCTTGCGTACCCTGAACCAAAGGCGCACCAACGGAAGCTGCAATTTTACGTGCTTCGATTTTATCGCCTAGTTTTTCAATGGCACTTGGTGATGGCCCTACCCATTTTAAGCCCGCATCAATCACGGCTTGGGCAAATTCAGCACGTTCAGATAAAAAACCATAACCCGGATGGACCATGGTTGCTTTCGATTTCTTTGCAACTTCGATAATGGCTGGAATATTTAGGTAAGTCTCGCTAGCAGTCGCACCAGCCAAACCCCATGCTTCATCTGCAAGTTCGACATGCATGCTGCCAATATCGTCATCTGCATATAATGCGACCGATGAAATGCCCATATCACGGCAAGCATGGATAATACGAACGGCAATTTCACCACGGTTAGCAATCAATAATTTTTCTGTATTCATCTTTCATTCTCAAAATCTGTAAATTCGGCAATTTTTTTAAATTTGATGCGGCAACCTGCCGGAATCTGTGCCACCAAATCCCAATGGTGTTTAGCTACAGAGGCAATGACCGGATATCCGCCCGTTAAAGGGTGATCATTCATAAACAAAACGGGCTGACCACTCGGTGGAATCTGCAAAGCACCAATACATGTGCCTTCACTTTCCAGTTCATGGGTAATTTTGCGAGTTAAAGACTGTGCACCTGAAAGTCTTAGCCCGACTCGGTTGCTTTCATTGGTCACCAGCCATTCTTGCTGACATAGCAGTTCAATACTGTCTTGTTCGAACCAATCGGTACGTGGGCCCATCACAATATCTAGCTCAACGACTTCGCCAGCTTGTGGCAAATCGGTTTTACCAACTTCATTTACGCTAATATTGGTTGCCTTTACTTGCCCTTGATAAATGGTATCTCCAAGTTTTAAAGGCTCTGGCCCTAACACTGCCAAGCTGTCAAACGAAGCACTATTCAGTACTGGTTCAACGTCTATACCACCACGAACTGCCAAATAGTTTCTTAAGCCTGCTGTTGGTGGCTGAATTTGAAATTCATCGCCTTCATCCAAACCAATCGGTTGATAGCTTGCAAAGTCTGCGGTTTGACCATCGGCAAATTTCACCCGAATGTTTGAAATCGCACCTGCCACCGCAATAACGCTCGCATGCTGCATTTTGGCTTTTAGACCGCCATTTAAAACTTCAATGACAGGTGTATCGGTTGGGTTCCCGACAACACGGTTAGCACTATGCATGGCAGACAAATCCATTGCACCTGCAACCCCAACACCAATATTGGTTTGATTTAAGCGTCCTTCATCTTGAATAAGCATTTGTAAACTTGGCGCAGTGACCGTAAATAGTGGCAGAGATTGTTTCGGCTCAACTGTACGCGTGATTTGCTTCGGTACACTTACAGTGGTTGGGCTATGCGTGACATCTTCAAAATGAACGGTCATGCCCGGTAACAGCAATGCAGGATTTTTACGGTCTAAATCCCACATTTTTTCCGATGTTGTACCAATCAGCTGCCAGCCGCCCGGACTGTCTTTTGGGTAAATACCAGAGTATTTTCCAGCCAAGCCCAAAGAACCTGACGGTATTTTTTTACGCGGAACCGTTAAGCGCGGAATATCAGTAAAAGGCTTATCGGGACTGCTCATATACGCAAAACCCGGTGCAAAACCAATAAAAGCCACATTCCATACGCTTTGGTGATGTTTTCTAATCACATCGGCAACAGATAAACCTTGCGACTCGGCAACCTGCGCAAGGTCTTCACCATCGTAACGAATCGGCACAAGCACTTCTTGGCCGCTACGCTCAAATCCAGAATCAATTTTGAGGCTCTGAATTGAAGCAACCAGCGTTTTAAAGTTGGTTTCGATCTCATTAAAGAAAACCAAAATTGTTTTTGCAGCAGGGACTAAGTCTTTAATTCCATTCAATTGCGTATTTTGCAATTTATTGTACAACGCCAATGTTTCTTCTAGGCTTGCAAGCTCAATTAGAAAACAATCGGCGTTTACCGATAAAAAACGCATTTGTTTATCCTTTTAATTTTTCTTTAGTCCAATTAGCCAATCCAAGCACGGTCAGGAATGTCGGTAATAAACATGTAACCCGGCGCATGACTAATCGCAAAAGGAATTTTCGAGTTCATGACCGCCGCTTGCGGCGTTACTCCACACGCCCAAAACACTGGAATTTCACCCGCTTCAATACGAGAAGCATCGCCAAAGTCTGGCTTATTTACATCCTTAATGCCTAAGCTTTCAGGGTGACCAATATGTACAGGCGCGCCATGTACACTCGGCATACGTGCTGTAATTTTTACCGCTTCACTAATTTGATGCGATGGAATTGGTCGCATGGAAACCACCATATTTCCTGAAATACGGCCTGCTGGTTCACACTTGATATTGCTCAAATACATCGGCACATTGGTGTCGTCATGAATATGACGAACTTCAATGCCCGCTTCTTGCAAAGCTGTTTCAAACGAAAAACTACAGCCAATTAAGAAAGTCACCAAATCAGGACGAGCGTTATAAATCTCTCTTGCATCGGTCACTTCATCGACCATTTCGCCATCTTTCCAAATGCGATAACGCGGAAAGTCGGTTCGAATGTCTGAGTCTGCTGCAAGCTTAGTTGCATAGATGCCTTCTTCGAGCACATCAAGCACTGGGCAGCTTTGCGGATTACGGTGTGCGTAGAGTAAAAAGTCATAGGCCCACTCTTTTGGCACCGAAATCATGTTGACCTGCGTCATACCTGCGGCCATGCCTGCTGTCGGTTTATCAAAACCTGCACGGATTTTTAAACGCGCATCTAATGCGGCTTCAAGCTGAGCTGGGTCGACTTTAATATCCTTATACATGGTGCTAATCCTTATGCTTTATTTACAAATGGGCGAATTTCAATATTGTTTTTTAAAAGCTCGGCTTTAATGGCAGCCGACATCTCTAGCGCACCATCGGTATCACCATGTAAGCAAATGGTGTCGGCTTGAATTGGGGTAAATACGCCGTCAATTGACTCAACTCCACCATTTTTAAGCATAGACACCACACGGCTCGCAACAAATGCCGAGTCATGTAAAACCGCACCTTCTAGACGGCGAGAAACTAATGAACCATCACTGTTATACGCACGGTCTGCAAATGCTTCTGATACAACTTTTAAACCAGCCGCACGTGCTTGCTCGACTAAGTTCGACCCAGCCAAAGCCACTAAAACCAGTTCAGGGTTATACATTTTAATGGCATCAATCACGGCTGCTGCTTGAGATTGGTCATGGGCAATGGTGTTGTAGAGCGCGCCATGTGGTTTAACGTATTGCACTTTTGAGCCTGCTACTTTCGCCAAACCATCGAGTGCAGAAATTTGGTAAAGCACATCGGCAATCAATTCGTCACGTGACAAATCCATATTACGGCGGCCAAAGCCCACAAGGTCTGGGTAAGACACATGGGCCCCAATAGTCACACCAAGCTCAACGGCTTTACGAACCGTTTTTAAAATGCCGAGTGGGTCGCCAGCATGAAAGCCACAAGCAATATTGGCACTGGTCACGACAGGTAAAATCTGGTCATCATTACCCATTTTCCATGAGCCAAAGCTTTCACCCAAATCACTATTTAAATCTACAAACATGGCATTATTCCTTTATTACTTAACAACGTCTGGCTTAAAGCTTGGTCAAATAGTTAAACACAGTCGTAAACGACATGTAGCCCATCCACCACGTTAACAGACATGTTAATCCACCTAAAATAAGCAACCATTTTGGATAGTTATAATTACCCATTAAATCTTTACGGCACGCGGCAACATACACAAAAATTGTAAGGCCAATTGGCAACACCAATCCGTTAAAACCACCTACGAAAATGAGTAGGCCTGCCGGAGTTGCACCCAATAATACATAAAGCAATAAAGCCAATGCGATAAAGGTAATGGTCGTATAGTTGGTTTGTTTTGGTGTTAAATTCTTTTTAAACGCAGTAAAGAATGACACCGAAGTATATGCTGCGCCAATGGTGCTACTAATCCCTGCTGCCCAGAAAATTAAGCCGAATAATTTAAAACCAAATGTACCCGCTGCATATTGGAATGCTTGAGCTGCTGGATTGGCGTCATGGCTGGCTAAATCAATCGTTGCACCGCTCACCACCACACCTAAAAAAGCCAAGAACAACACATAGCGCATGATGCCGACCACAACAATGCCCTTGGTCGCAGCTTTAGCAACTTCATCAATATTTTCAGGGCCAACAGCACCTTTATCGAGTAAACGATGTGCACCCGCATAACAGATATAGCCACCAACTGTACCGCCAACAATGGTGGTAATAATGGCAAAGTCGATCTGATCTGGAGCAAAGGTTTGATGTACAGCTTGCCCAACTGGAGGCATCACAATGACAGCAACGATAATAATCAGGAGGATTTTAAGTAATCCCAACACGATCATGCTTTTATCCATGGCAAGCGTTGCTTTTCTTGAGGCAAAAATCAAAATGGCTAAAGCACCACTTAAAATACCACCCCACTTTGTGTCTAGGCCAAAAAGCGCATTTAAACCTAAAGCTGCACCGGCAATGTTACCGACACTAAAGAAAAACCCGCCCAAAATCACCAGAAATGCCAGTAAATAACCACTACCCGGCAATGCTTTATTGGCAATGTCTGATGCACGCATTTGGGTAAGTGTGACCACTCGCCAAATGTTTTGTTGAACCACATAATCAATCAGAATGGAAACTAAAATGGCAAAGCCAAATGCCGCGCCTAACTTGACTGTAAATACAGCAGTTTGGGTTAAAAATCCGGGCCCCATTGCAGAGGTCGCCATCATAAAGATCGAGGCCACAATGGCCCATTGGCGATCTGATAAAAAAGAAGATTTCAGTAAAGACATATTAATGCGTTCCTCATCCATTTGAGCTTAACAACGCTATTTTCAAGTTGAACCAAGAACACCATTTTTCGTCCCAAACGATATTCTTTAATCCTTTAAAATGACAAAGATTCCCTGTTCCCCAATCAACACAATCGGTGATCAAATCTTGTGTCTAAAATAAAAACATAGCTAATCCCTACGGACAATAAGACTTTTTACATAAAATGAAAATTTCAAGTTATTGATTTTTAATAATTTATAAATTATTGAAAAATCAGGATAAGCTTTACTTATTGAAGTTAATAAGCTGCTTTTATGGTTTTACATACAAAACAGCTTTTTTAAATAAGAAAAAATAGGCATAAAAGACACACAAAAATAGCTTATTTTTTAATTTGCTCATTGAGTCTTTTCATAGCGCATTCAGAGACCTTAACCGCAACTTCGGTTAATTTCTCTTTTAAGGCAACATCGTTTCCTTGAATGTAGATCGAGGTGAAATGAAACGTCTTTAACTGAATAGGCGTATTTAATATTTCTAATCGCCCATCAGTAATTTCTTTTAGTGCTGTTAAGGTCGGCACCACAGCAATACCCAAGCCCTGCTCGGCTAAACGCAACAGCGTTGCCAATGAATAACTGGTAATTGAAAGTGGTTCATCAATCCCTTGCTCTTTCATTCGTGCTTTCAATTCTTTATAGGGATAGGTAATTTTTGGATAAGTTAAAATGGTATGCGACATTAATGTTTTAAAAGACATTTGAGCAACTCCACCTTTAAACGACGGTGAAGCCAAGAAACTTAGTTCAAAGTCGCACAAGGCTTGTTCAATACACTCAAAAGCTAAAGTTGGCCCCAGTAAAAAAGCCATGTCTAAGTCACCTGTCCGAACACCTTCTTGTAAGTTAGGGGTAAGGTCTACCACAATTTCTACTGAAATTTTGGGGAACTCTTGCTGAACCTTTTCGATATATTTAACTAACCATGTATAAACAATAGTTTCGGAAACGCCTAAACGAATGGTACCAGTCAGGTGCTGGTTTTCAGTCAGTTCAGCCACCAGATCTGTCTCTAGTCGCATAAATTTTTCGGCGTACTTAAATAAAGTTAAACCTTTGTGTGTTGGTTTAAGCTGCCGATAACTTCGATCTAAAACTTTAAAGCCTAATTCATTTTCAAGAGATGTGATTTTTTGAGAGACCGCAGGCTGTGTGGTTTGTAATTTAGTCGCGGCCTTATTGAAGCTCTTTAAAGTCACAACCCAATAAAATGCTTCAAGATTCTTTAAATTCACGTTTCATCCTGTCTTAAAAAACTCCTTTACTTTTATAGTATGGGAGTTGTTAGCGTGATTAGGCTAGCAATAAATAAATTTTTAAATAAAATTAGCCATCCAAATTTTTAAATGCTTTAGAAAGCTGACTAATTGTTTTGATCTGTTTTGAATAACGGCGGCATGAGCGGCACGCCAATAAATGCAGTTGTAAACCACTTTGCTCACGTAATAACAATGGTCTATCTTGCTTTTCAGACAACAGTTGAGTGGCTTGTCGACATGTCAGCATGAACAATCCTCCTTCAATAACCATTTATTTTCTAAACATTCACGTAGTCGGGTACGACTCCGATACATCAACACATTAAAGTTTGAGATAGACAATTCCAACTTGCTACAAATCTCATTAGAACTCAGCTCTATCACCTCTCTCATCATAAAAACTTGAGCATATTTGGCAGGTAAATGATTTAAACAAGCTTCAAAAATCATCCAAAAATCTGCCTGCTCCATCATTTCTTCAGGGCTTTGCCATGCTTGAGGCGCTTCATATTTATGCCAATGTCCAGAAGCATCAAACAGTGCATCAATACTCAGTTCACTTTCCTCATCTTTAAATAATTCAGTCATTGCGACCAAGCGTGACTTTTGCCGAATCACATCAATAATTTTATTTTTTAAAATGGCAAATACCCACGTTTTGAATGCAGCCCGCCCTTTAAATGAATCTAAATGCTGGAAAGCACTCGTTAATGCCTCTTGCACCACATCTTCAGCTTGAGGAAGCGAAGAAAGCTGTAAAAAGGCAAATTTTATCATTTGCTGTCTTAAGTTTTGTAAAAAGGCTGGATTATGCAGCTGATCCCCTATTTCTTCATGATCTGATGCCACGGCTGAAGTCATCCTTATACCTCTTTAAAATCATGGGGAACTTGAATCAATCGCATTCGAGTTAAAAGTGCTTTTAGTTCTTGAATCTGCAGATAAATATCATGTTCAGATAAATCAGTGAGTACAGATTGAATGAGTGTATGAATATCTTGGTCAGTTAACTTTACATTTTGAGTCAACTGTTCAATTACCATAGCAAACAAAGGCGAAAGCTGTTCAATACATACTTTGTCTTGTTCATCTCGCCAGACCATAATTGCTCCAGGCATAGACTCGACCTGTTCTGGAGTCATTAAAGTTGTCCACGTATAAACGGGATATTGATAAACCAATACCCATACCTTTGTGGTTAACTGCCAATCACAGTTTTCCTGCAAAGCTATTTTTTCAATTTCAACAGTGTCTAAATACAACTCAAGCCATTCAAACTGCAACAACTCAGCTAACCAAGGATATTCTTGCAATATCGGGTGCTGCTGATCTGTCAAATACTCTCTAAACTCAAGAGAAATATCATTATACAAAGGTGAGCGACACTGGGCTTTTTGAAAAAATTCCGAGAGTAATTGTTGCCACTTTAACTCTGGCAAGATCGCACGAGCCACGGGATAAACTAAATCAATAAATGAACAGACATTATTAAAAAGTAAGTCTCGATAAATATGCATTCGTTCGGCAGGAAGAGCTTGAGGTAATTCCAAATCAGGATCTCTAATCCAGTCACAAAACTGTTGTTGCATGGTTTGGAAGGATATTTTATTTTCCTTCATAGCCACTCTCCTGTTGTTGAATTATTTTAATTTTGGCTAGCTCCTCTTCTAGCTCTTGCCATGATGGAATATTAAAGTCGCGTTCAAGTAAAGTTGCTTTCACACCACACACTTGATAGGTATATCTCAATAGTTCCCATACGCGATCACAAACTTCTGAGCCATGCGTATCAATTAATAAATTTTTCTGAACTTGTTCATGTCCAGCAATATGTAAATAACGGATTCTTTCTTTTGGCATGTCCCGAATAAATCCAAATGCATCACTGCCATGGTTAATACTGTTGACATAGACATTATTTACATCCAAAAGCAAATCACAGTCTGCATATTGAAGGACTTCACGGATAAATTCCGCTTCACTCATTTCAGCATTGGGCATTAAATAAGTAGAAACATTCTCTATGACTAATCGTCTTCCTAAAATATCTTGAACACGTAAAATACGTTCAGCGACATATTGAACAGCCGCTTCAGTCATGGGGATTGGCAACAAATCATATAAATAGCCGCCATCATTTGTATAACTTAAATGTTCAGAATAAATCGAGACATCATATTGTTCTAAAAAGCTTTTTATTTTTTCGATAAATTCAAGATTGAGTGGATGAGGACCGCCAATAGACAATGACAAGCCGTGACAAATTAGTGGGGCTTTTTCAACACACTGTGCGAGTAATTTCGCGTGTCGTCCACCAAAACCTAGCCAGTTTTCAGGAGCAACTTCGATAAAATCGGGACATGTTTTTGCATCTAAAAACGAATCTATAAAATCACGCCTTAAACCCAGCCCTACGCCTGACAAATCCATCATGGTGATTTCTCCTTTTGGAAACGATGCCGACACTTACCAGAAGGTCGACATCATCCATGATCAGATCGTTTACTTAGCGCCGCACTTACCGTCAGCGACTTTTTTATCTGCACCGCACTTGCCATCCGCTGCTTTTTTGGTTGCTCCACATTTTCCGTCAGCTGCTTTTTTATCTGCACCACATTTTGCTTCGGCAGACTTTTCGTGGTTTTTCATTTTGCTAGCACCGCATTTTGCTTCACCGCATTTTCCATCTGCTGCTTTGGTTGCATGTGCTTCGGTTGTTGTATGGGTTGCTGCTACCGCCACTTGTGTAGCGCCAGCAACTGAAAGTGCTAATAATGCCGCCACTGAAGTCATTGAGTTGAGTTTGTTCATTTTAGTATTCCTTTAAAGATAAATTCTCGGTTTGTACATTTGTACGTATAGTTAGACGGACCAAATCCTTTTTTATTACACCGTAAATAAAAAATTTTTTTATGTAAGAAATACAGTCTTTATCCGACTAATTAATATTCAATCGCACCGGATGTGAAATTATCATGAAGAATTTTATTTATGGCTTATCTCAATATTATCAAAAACTGGGTAAAACTCTACAACATGCAGACGGCATCGCAGCTCTGGCTCTTCGATTATATTTAGTTCCTATATTTTGGATGGCCGGCACAAATAAATTAATGCACTTCAATGATATTGTAGAATGGTTTGGCAACTCAGATGGAGGTTTAGGACTTCCCTTTCCGTATGTAATGGCCCTGCTTGCAACAACGACTGAACTAGTAGGTGCAATATTATTAACATTTGGTTTGCTAACGCGTTTAATTAGTATTCCCCTCATTATTACGATGTTAGTTGCTATATTTACGGTCCATCTACCGAATGGATGGCAAGCGATTGCTGATCCAAATGCCCCCTTTGCAAACATGCAGGTCTTGGCCTCGGCTGAAAAGTTAGAAAAAGCTCTTGAAATATTACAAACCTACGGCAATTATGACTGGCTCACGTCTAGCGGTTCGTTTGTAATTTTAAATAATGGAATTGAGTTTGCCGTTACGTATTTAGTCATGCTACTCGCACTGCTTGTTCTTGGAGGCGGCCGTTATTTCAGTTTAGATTATTGGATTAAAAAGAAGCTGCTCTAATTAATCATTACGCTCAGAATCCTACTGACAGCAACATAGAGCATCTTTTTCTTATTGTGTGCCATGTTTAGCTCATGACACACAATCAATATTATTGAGGCAATTTGCTCAAACCAGAAGCTTGTATGAAATTATCGAACTTTCACAAAAATAATATCTAGGTCCTTTTTGGGTACAAACCTAGTCTTGGTCATTTGAAATTGAGTTGGACTAATTTTTTTAACTGGCCCATCCCAACAAAATGAAACCAGTTCGTCTTTATCGCGCTCAATGGTTAACTTAAAGTTTTCAATTGGTTTTGCCCAATTTGCGCCCGTCGTCAAAATATAACCCAAAGCACTAAACGGCGAATTTTCTGCACTGGCTTTTTTTAAGCCCTGCTTAAATTGTTTATCCATACAAAATTGCTGGTTATATTCATCTGGATAGAGAGCTACTGAGCCACCGACCAAAGGTTTGTATTCATGATGAATATTAGTCAAACCATTGGCTTTAAAAGTCTGCTTCCAACTATAGATCACTTGAGATGACCACGGAATCACATCATCTTTTTTAAATTTGGCTAAAATTTTCTGTATTTGCGGCTTATTACATTGTTTTAGCTTATCTACATAATATTCATAATCATAGTTAGTACGAGTCCACGGATTTAGCATCTCTTTTTCATTAAAACCGCACTGTTTAAACTCATCCGTAGCATCAATCAGGGGAGATTTTTCATCTTTTTGAATAAAGGTTCTGACATGCATCTCCGGCTTTATATTTTTACCATCCACCACAATTTTAAAACTTTTTAAAAGCTGTTCGGTGTGAGCAAAATCAGACTCAAAAAAATTATCAATGCGCGGTAACGGAAATAAGATGGTTTCCGTTACGTCTTTATTACTTAAGTTTTTATAAAGATAGTCGACCTTAATCAGTTTTTTACTGATGAATAGATCTTCGCTTTGCATGGCAATCTGCGAGTTTTTGAGATATTGAATCCCACCCGTACCCACGTAACCCGTAGAGTCGTTGGCTAGACCATAGGTGGATAAGGAAGCTAAAATAGCAAAGGTTAATGCAAACGTTTCCATTTTAAAGCGCTCTGTCATTTTCTAATTATAAAATATCGATCTGGAATAAAGCATAACTATTTAAGCATAGATACGATTAGTTTTTTAGTAATGACTCATATATCGCTTTAAATCTAAAAACTTTAATGAAAACTTAGTTTTTGTCTCGTCATCTTTTTAGGCACACTAATTTTTCCAATAAAGTTGGTTAGCCATAAAATGCATTCATCACGATGTTCAAAGTGAGGCATCAAACTAAGGTCAATTTTTATATCTCTATCTGCCAAAGGCAAACTCAAGCAATATTCAAAGTCAATCGACTTATATTTTAACTTCAGATCTTTTTCTTGAGCCTGTTTTTTGATTTCCGTCATGATGCGGTTAAGGTTAACAATCAAATTATTGGAAACTTGATTATTTTCATAGACACGTTCATAGACGTTTTCAGCAACGTCAATGTATTTTATAAGCTCTGCATTTTCATTCATATCATTCACATTCTCTTTTTTTAAAGATTATGAACAGCTAAATGTTTAATTGCGTTACTTGGCACATTGGTTATGTGAAAAATGTATCTTTTCCTTTATTGCGATATAAACTTAAATTATTGTTATTTATTATAAAACATAAAAATCATGCATATTTACATACAATTAATCTTGTCTATGATCTGAGTTTAAACATAAGAAAAAATTGAGTTATCAATTATATTTAGTCAAAAAAAAACCGCCCCAGAAGGCGGTCGCTGAGTTTAAACCAGCAGTATATAGAAGCAAGGTGGACGTTCGCTTCTATATTCTTTTATGAAGGAGTTTTATTGGTTTTCATAAAATCCTCAGATTTAAAATAATTGATAATCATGTCTGCATGCTCTTCTTTTGGAGGAGCAACAGTTACAGGAAACGAATCTTTCGACATTTTAAAACCTGGTGGTAAAAAGTGCGAAATTGGTGGCAATTTAGGCTTTCCCCCTTCTGTGATTCGCTCAATAAGACCAGCTAACCAAAGAAGATATTCACCTTCGTTTGCAAACTTTGGCATGACACTCAAATCAATTTTAACTTTGCATTCACTTAATGGCTTCGTTAAGTTTTCTTCAAAGTCTATATAGTTGAACTTGAGCTTAAACTCAGTTCCCTTGATGGCTTTTCGGATCTGACTAATTAAACAGTTAAGGTTCTGAGTAATGTCATCAGTGAATAAGCCATCTTTTTTTATATTTTTATAAACCTTTTCGGCTACAGCTAGATACTTTGGCATTAACCTCTCTCCGTCCTATTGTTATAAAGTTCTGATCTATGAATGTCTTATGTATTTGATTATGCTTAAACGCGTGTAATTAAAGGTAATCTTATTGGCTCGCTTTGTAAGTAATTAAAGCTTTGTGTAATTTGCACCAAAAAAACACCGAAAAAAATTATGGTTTTGATAATTCATCCACAAAATAAATGCTTGAATAGAGATACTTTGAAATATTTACTTTCATATTAATTTTTACCATTTGGTAAAACTAATATGTTTTCATTTGCTTATCTCGTCGAACTAGCCCTAACACAGCTCTACGTACTCGTATTTCCTCTTCGGAAAAAGGTAAATGTTCTATAAGTTCATATATTGAGAGAGAATTATTTTCTATCAAGAAACAATCTTGCTCTGTGGTCCAGTTAGAAGTGGTGGTTTGGGTTTGTTTTAGATAACGTTTCATATTTCCTAGCAGGTTTATTTGCGCATACAAAAAGCCTGCTCTTGGAGCAAGCTTAAGTTAGATTGTGTGATGATCATGATTATAGCAGTTTGTAGATAATATGTTCAGTTGTTCTTGTAGCGTTTATTCAGCCACTGATATCCAACCCGTGTAATCATAATTAGATAAGCAGAATGTATGCATTTGGAATTAGTGGATATAGATACGGATGAAATGGATATTTTTCATCATAGATAAAAATAAGAATAAATCTCGAGCAGTTAGGAATGTTTAAAACTTATTGAGTACGGCAATTCTTCTTTGTTTCACAAGAATTTTAAAACCAATTTCAAGGATACATATGAATAAAATAGATGTGAACACTATCGTAGATAGAGAAAAATTAGCTCCCCTCCAATGGGTGGTCTTTGTTTTAGGTTTCTTAGTATTTTACTGCGATGGACTTGATACTGGAATCATAGGTTTTATAGCACCACCTTTGTTGGATGAGTGGCAAATTTCAAAGGCCGAACTAGCTCCTGTATTTGGTGCGGCTTTAATCGGTATGAGTATTGGCGCCTTAATATCAGGTATTTTTGCAGATAAGTTCGGCCGAAAGAAAATTATGATTATCAGCATGCTAATCTTATCTATATTTACAATAATCTCTGCTTACTCGACCAATACAACAGAACTCATTATCTATAGATTTATCACTGGACTTGGGTTAGGTGCGACGATGCCTAATGTAAGTACAATCGTTTCAGAATATATGCCTAAAAAGCATCGAGCTTTTCTCACGGGTTTAGCTGGTTGTGGATTTCTAATGGGAGTATCTTCTGGAGGATTCCTTTCGGCTTATCTATTAAAAATTTTTAGTTGGTCTGAATTACTCATTATTATTGGTTTGATACCTGCATTACTTACCCTTGTACTCATTTTTACCCTACCTGAATCCACACAATTCCTTATTATTAATAACCAAAAGAATAAAGCACTTTTAATTTTAGAAAAAATACATGGTAAAAAAATTGATAAAGAGCTTGTCTTATCTATAGCTGAAAAGGAAGTTGTTGAACAGAATAATCCACTTAAAGATATTTTTAGCAAATACTTATTTGGTTCATTAATGTTATGGCTTTGCTCTTTTATGAGTTTATTAGTGTTTTATCTTTTTACGAGCTGGATGCCAACAATTTTAAAAACTGTTGGTTTTGATCTACAACAATTAAGTCTTATGTCTACTTTATTCCCATTTGGGGGCGTGATTGGAGCCATAATCATGTGTAGATTTATGGATAGATTAAATCCAACCAAAGTGATTACTTCTTCATATTTTTCAGCCTTCTTATTATTCATTCTTCTTAGCTTTACCCATACAAACATTGCCCTATTTTCAATTCTGATTTTTATGATTGGGGGCCTATTAGCAGGTGCCCAAACAGCATTGTTTCCGTTAGCTACTCTCTTTTATCCTGCGAACTGTAGAGGCTCTGGTGTTTCTTGGATGCATGGAATAAGCCGTATTGGAGCAATTTTAGGATCACTATTAGGTTCTTTAATTTTTACTTTGAATCTAGATTTGAGTTCAATTTTCTTAAGTTTAGCCATACCTACCTTTATTGCTTTTAGTTGTTTAGCACTTAAATGGTATCGCGAACTAAATATTTCTAAGCAAAAATTTAAAGTCGTCAGTACTGATTAATTATTATCCTTTAATTAAATAAATTGTTATCGAGGTTTACATGACTGATCTATTCTTTTCAAATCTTCAAGAAAGAGAAATTCAATATAACGCCAGAAATTCAGTGGATGATTTTGATTCTTGTATGAAGGAATATGCACGACTTGCACAGAAATCCAAAGATGCGATTACAGGGTTGTATAATCTACAGTACGGCTTAGCTAGAAGAGAAACCTTAGATATTTTTCCAGCAAAGAAACAACCTTCTCCGATTTTCATCTATATTCATGGTGGTTATTGGCGTGCACAAAGTAAAGATGACGCTTGCTCTATGGCTGAAAATTTTGTCGCACATGGTATAGCCGTGTCCACAATTGAATATAGCCTTTGCCCTCACGCATCGCTTTTTGAAATTGTGCGAGAAGTAAGAACAGCGATTGCCTGGATTTACCAAAATGCTAAAACTTATGGTATAGACCCTGAACAAATATTTGTAGGTGGAAGTTCTGCTGGAGGGCATTTAGTTGCTATGCTTTGGAGTGATCGTTGGCAAGAAGAATTTAATTTGCCAAAAAATGTGATTAAGGGGGTCCTTGGCTTAAGTGGGCTTTATAATTTATTACCCTTGTGTGATACCAACATTAATGAATGGCTTAAACTCAGTCCAGAACAAGCAACTGAACTCAGCCCTTATGAAAATTTACCATTGCCAGAAAATGCCGCACCACTTCTACTTAGTGTAGGAGAGCTAGAGACACAAGGTTTCCATAATCAAACCAATTTTTTCTACTCTATTTGCAAAGAAAAAGATTTAGCCGTTTCATTAATAAAAGATGAAGGACATAATCATTTTGACATTGTAAATACCCTTGCCGACAAAGATAGTGTGCTATTTAAAAATATGTTGGAGCTTATTCATAAATAATGTCTGAGCCATTACATAGTCAATTGATATAGTTATACAGTATAAAAAAAGCCCACACACTGTGGGCTTCCTTTAAATTATTTTGCGGCATTCACACCAACAATAAACTGACTACAATGAGATCCTTCAGAGGCATTGCCTAATTGCTTTTCAGAGAATTTAAATTTAGAGGCAACTGACTCATAATCTTTTGTAAGGCTTTGGCCTGTGAGCTCACCAAGCTCTTTGACTTGTTCTGGTTGCAAGATGCCATGTTCAACCGCTTGATTTACCATGACACATGCTGTGGTCATCGCGTCATAACGTGCAGCAGTTTTAGAGTAGCCTAGAGCACCGATTACACCACCAACAATTAAGCCAATAATTACCGCTAAAGTTACGTGCATTTTATTCATTTTTTAAATACCTAAAAATCTAACCATAAAGAGGAGCACTTCAAAAGGTTGTGCTCAAGTTCAGTTAGGATAAATGTATTTATCTGATATCAAGAGTTAGAATGTGTCAGATTTTTTGATAGATAAAGAGATTTCTAAATCATCAAGGTAAAAATGCATTTGTTAGGAATACAAATCCGACAGAGAAAAAAGCATTATCCTGATGAGAAATTTGATTGCCATAACTTGCGTTTAATTGCACAAAGTCTTTATAGACCATGTATCGAAAACCTGTTTGGTAAAAGGCATCATTTCGGTCATTACCATATACTTCGGCAGTGAGCGTTAATGGATGAGTAAGTTGTGTTTCGGTTCCAATTCCCCACGTGGTTTGGTTTTTATGCGTGGTATTTTCGCGTAACCAGCCAAGGTTGGCATGGATTAAAAATTTATCATCGAAAGTAGAAATACTTAATGGAACATTGACCGTCCAATCTTTCTTTGAAGAATCTTTGGTATTCATTTGAGTGCCAAAAGAAAAACCAACTCCCCAATCATTGGTTTCTAAAGGCTTTAATAAGATTTTACCTTGTAAGGTTGCATAGCTGACGTGCTCAGTATCATCGTTTACTCTTCCCAGCCCTACAGCAAATTCAAAATTGCCACCAAAATTACAGGCAGGCATTGCCCAATATTCTTTGTTGTCAGGATTATGCTGCATCCATGTTTCGAGTTGACAGGTTTTTGGTGAAACAAGAGCTGCATCGTCAACAACCATAGGTCGTCCACTATGGCTAGTGTTAGATAAAGCCAATAAACAGAAACCTGAAATAAGTGAGCGTTTCTTTAAAGTAAATACCACTGGCATCACTCCCATAAGTTATGGAGCATATGCGAGTACTGCAACCCGTCATGATTAAATCATGGGCTAATAATAGAAATGAAAAGATAAAAATAAAAACCTCTTCTTGCATCCACAAAAAGAGGTCTGTAAGGACTTCAGTGGATACTTAGACTATTACCGATCGACTATCGTCACTCGAACAAGTACTCACAATGAAGCTCCTAAAAATTTGTTGGGCGGATTCTAAAATTACCTTTGTTAAATATCAAGTTAAAATTTCGTGACAACATGGTTTAACTACGCAAGCAGATCGCAGGTATCTTTACTTTTTATATCAATGACTTTAATCATTATTGATTTCATCATTACTCCTTTTTTTACTTATCATTCAGATCCATCTAGTCTAGCCTGACGAGTTTCTGTTAATTCTGCATGTAGTTTATTATATTCTTCACGGGTGATATGACCTGTCACTAATAACGTGCGTAATGTGCCATAAAGAAAGCCAATATCATAACCCAAAGCATAATCACTAACTTTATCTTCTTTAGATGAATTTCTAATGCCTTCAATACCTTGATTTAACCAATCTAACGCATCTTGTGTAGAGTATTCCATAATTCATAGATCTATATTAACAGCCCAAATATTAATAATGATCTATCTAATAAAGCAAATATAAATATTAAAAAATCTCTATTTATACTATTAGATGATCGCCCCGCATGAATATGCTTTGGACCAATTTCCCTCACCCAAACCCCAACAAAAAATATTCAAGCAACCGCTTTCTTTCATCTGGTTTATTGGGGTCTAGAAGCTGAACCATTGCCCCATCAATCACAAACAAAAACATGTGTGCATCTTGTTTTGAAGCATTTTCATTAGTTTTTAGAAGCAGTTTATAGATTTCATTAATGAACCAGTTTCGATATTCAACTACCACCTGATATGCCTTTGGATGGGTTTTCGCAATTTCAAAAATGGCTTTAAATGGCAAATGATAAAGCCCTTCTAAATCGGCATGTAAAAAGTAAATCTTGCGCAGTTTTTCAACTAGAGTTAATTCTTTTTGAACATGGATGATTGAAATTACTTCTTGTTTAAGTCCATCTTTTTGAAAGGTTAGGCTCATTTCAATGAGACGTTCTTTTGAATGAAAGTAGTTATAAAAAGTAGCTTTGGGCACTTTTGCCGACTCGATAATTCGGTCTACTCCGACGTTATGAAAGCCGTATTTATTAAAGAGAAATCTTGAAGTGTGAAGCACGCTTAAAGCACGAAATGGAAGATCTGAATGTGGCATAGTTTTACCGTTATAAAAAATTATTGTTGTATATAAAAGAGATATAAAAACCGCTGCCGTTTTTTGGGAGAAAAAAGGCATAGCAAAGCCCATAAAGACTGTGCTTGGCACATCTCAAGTTTTATTGTTGATTAAGTTTTTAGACGAAATAATTTAAAGCCTGAAAACCTTACGGCGATCAAACTGCTTTAAAAGTTTAAGTTGTGTCGTTATAGCTTTTGGCAAAGGCTGCCAAGAAATAATGGATGTGCAAAGCCAACTCCTTTTTATTTGGAGTTCTGCCAAAACATTAGAATTATGGTGGCAGAACGAAAGGGGTTCGCAGACTGGTCAAACGAGGCCAGCACACCCGAAGGTGTCCCCCTCCGTTCCGCCATAGAGGGGGCACGAGGGCTCAACACTAAAAGTATGAAACTTTTAATGCTCGTTTGATTCGGTCTGCGACAACCGACTGGCAATGTAGGCCAGCAGGCAAAGAATAGTGCCCAACCCTTTTGCAGTCAAGCACACGAAATGACAATCGTATTAAAATAGATCATTAAAAAGTAAGGATAAATAATTAAAATTTATTGTTAAATTGGGGTTTATAAAAAGCTTATCAATCAAAGTTCTATCGGTATTTTAAAAGATCCAACTTGCAAAAAAACATCTATGATAATATTTTAGAGTAATTACTCTAAAATGAGATCTACTAATGAAAACTATAAGAATTGGTTCATATCACTGGATGCAAACTACAAATGGTCAGCTCAATTTCAAAGAGAAAATTAAGTTAATTCAAAAAATTATGCTGCCAAGTATTATGGCCTCTATAAAAGTAAATTACTTTCGGTTCAAAACTTCCCATAATTTTGATATCAATCAGATCGTAATACCAGATACTCAAATGGTTAAAGTCGCGCTTGATGAACTAAAAGCTAAAGCAAATATATCTATCTACAATCATTCATGGCGGACCTATTTCTGGGGAGCTGCCTTAGGCAATATACAAAATCAGCAATATGACCATGAATCACTTTTAATAGCCTCACTTTTTCATGATATTGGCTTAACTGAGCAACATATTCATAGTAAAGGTTGTAACTGTTTTACCTATGAGAGTGCTAAACAATTTGAGCTAAAGGCTAAAGAACATAGCTTTGATGAGAAGAAAAGTGAAGTTATTAGAGATGCTATCTGCTTACATATGAACGGTTATATAGATCATTCTGACCCAGCAGAAATTACGCTATTACAGCAAGGTGCATCCTGTGATGTGATTAGTGATGGTCTATATAGACTCCCCCTATCTTTTAGAAATGAAATTTTAGAAAAATATCCTAGAAAACAATTTAATAAAGAATTTATTGAGCTTATCGATTTAGAGAGAAAAAATGTTCCAAATTCACGGACAGGTTTATTATCTGAACTTGGTTTACCACTCATGATTAAGTCAAATTTATATGAAGAGTAAATTTTTATTAGAACTATTAATCGTAAAAAAATCTCAAAAGACTTAGCTTGAAATTTCAGTTAACAACTGTTTAATAGTGCTTCGCCTGAGTATGCCTTACCATAGCTAAAAGATATAAGCTTGAAGGCATCCGTTGCAATGAATGAATCGGTTAAGTGGTTAGAAACTTTAAATAAAATTACTAGTATTGCTCAAACAGGTTTGCATTATTCAAAAGATGTTTATGACAAAGAACGTTATGAACAACTCTTAGGACATATTGAATATTTGTTAGAACTAAAGGAAATCAAAACAGAAAATTTTATTAATAATGTTCTTCAAGATGTGGGTTATGCCACTCCAAAACTAGATGTCAGAGCAGTTGTTTTTAAAGAAAATAAATTATTATTAGCAAAAGAAATTGGAGATGGGCGATGGTCTGTTCCGGGTGGATGGGCTGATGTGGGTTACTCAGCGTCGGAAAATGCTGAAAAAGAAGTTCTGGAAGAGACAGGTTTTCGAGTTAAAGCCATTAAATTATTGGCTTTAACAGATAGAACCAAGCACTCCCATCCTCCAATGTTTTTACATGTGTATAAGGCTTTCTTCTGGTGCGAAATTATTGATGGTGAACTAACACCAAGCATTGAAACACCCGAAGTTGGATTCTTTGGTAGAGATGAGTTGCCGCCTATTTCTACAGCACGGGTAACAGAAGAACAAATACAGCAATTTTTTGATTATTTAGAGTCAGTACCAGACGTTACTAAGTTTGATTAATTAAAAACTCAATATAAGGCAGAGTTCTTATATTCGGAGTTCTGCTTTCATAATGGAATATGTCGTTTTTAGGTAAACCCATATTGTTTAGCTCTCCAAACTACAATGAATGTAATAAATAACAATATTAAAAGTACTAGAGGGAAAGAACTCACCCCGAAATTACTGAGTAAGAAGCCACCAATAATTCCCCCACCAGCAATAGCGATATTCCAAACAGTCACTAACATCGATTGAGCAATATCAGCCATATTGGTTGTAGTCTTCGCTAATGCAGTTTGAAACAATGTCGCAGCGCCACCAAACGCGATCCCCCAAATTCCGATTGCCACATAAACGATAACCGCATAATTACCAATGACCGCAAGTAAAAGAGCGGAAAAGCCAAATAATATGATGCTAGTGAGTGTTAATAGGCGTGAATGTTGGTCAATCAACACACCTGTAATGAAGATGCTGAATAATGATAAACAGCCGAATATCAGTAAAATAATGTCCGTATTTTTAGCTAAATCAGCAATTGTTAAAAACGGAGCGATATAGGTATATAGAAGATTATGAGCAAGCACAAAGCTTAGAACAGTAAATAATATAGGTCTGACACCGGGTAAAATGAATACCTGTTTTAAAGAGATGTGTTTATCAGTAGCCTGCCCCTCAAAGTCAGGTAGTGTGAGGCTTCCCCACACCACTAAAATAATCGCAAAAATACTCATAACACCAAAAGCCATTCGCCAACCGAACAATTGACCAAGGTAAGTACCCGCTGGCACACCTAGAGACAAAGCCAATGGTGTTCCTAACATTGCTATTGCTATCGCACGCCCTTTTAAGTGCTCTGGTGCCATTCGTGTTGCATAACCAGCGAGCAAAGCCCAAAGTAACCCTGCTGAAACACCTGCCAAAAATCGGGCAACCATTGTTAAAAAATAACTGGTAGATAGCGTTGTAATTAGATTTGTGAGAGCAAAACCAGCTAGAGCAATTAATAACAGAGGCTTACGTCGAACACTTTGGGTAGCATTCGTTAATGGAATGGCTGTTAATAAAGACCCAATCGCATATATCGTGATTGTTTGTCCTGCTAAGGGTTCAGATATATTTAAACCCAAAGCTAATTGAGGTAATAATCCCGCAGGTAACGCTTCTGTCAAGATCGTAACAAACGCTCCCATAGCGAGGATGAGTAAAGGAACGATAGGCAACCGATCATTTGAACGTGAGCTGTTCATTCGACTACTCCTATCGCTTTATAAACTGCATCGCGTAGATCCGTGACAAACTTTCCAGACATGCCTTCATAAAGTGTGTTTGTAAATGCGATGACACTCAGATTATGTTTTTTATCGACAAACCATGAATGACCGTAGGCTCCTCCCCAACGCCATGTTCCCTCTGACTCTGGTGATAGTGCTTGCTGAGCATTTCTGAGTACTGAAAATCCGAGACCAAAACCAAAGCCCGGTGCATTAGGTAACTCATAACCACCCGTTTGATCTTTTGTCATTTCAGCGATTAATTCAGTGGGTAAAAATAATGAGTCTTCCTGACGAAGAGCTTCTAATAAGCTAAAAAAATCCTCAACGGTTCCGGCCATTCCTGCGCCACCTGAGAAAAATGCTTGCGAATTAAAAATACGGCGTGGACTAAAACTAATTCCAACACATCCTTCAAATGGTGAAACAACCTCTTCTTCTAATAAAACATGAGGTTCAGGACTATCACTCACATAAGCAGTTGCTACATGTTGGTTATCTTGTACAGCAAAACCAGTATTGTTCATTTTCAATCGATCAGTGACTAATTCCTTAACTGCTTGATCTAAAGGCTTGCCATACGCTTTTTCAATTAATGCACCTAATACATCGGTTGCCAAAGAATATCCCCACCCTTTTCCTGGTTCATAGAGTAAAGGTACGGTAGCAATTCGACGTACGTTTTCTTCTAAACTCATATCGGATGAATCCATGCCATCAGATACATCTGCCTGTGAATATGCACCACTGTTATCTGGTTCAAGAAACCGATAGCCCAAGCCTGCTGTATGACTGAGGAGTTGGCGTAGAGTAATTGGTACAAACTTTCCATTTTCTAATTTAGGCTGAAAATATGGCAATTGATGATGAATGAACTCATCTAAGTTCAGTTTATTTTGGGCAATCAAGACTAAAGCAGCTGTTGAAACAATAACCTTACTCACTGACGCTAAACGGAAGACTGTATCCGTTGTCATGGATCTTGATTGTTCTCGGTCAGATAGTCCTAATGCTTCGCGGTGTATCACTTTCCCATGTTGAGCCACAATAACCGCAGCACCTACCAACTGGTTATTATTTATAGCTTTTTGAACAACATTTTGAACTAAGTTTAAAGTGGTCGATGGAACAGTAGTATTTGATTCAAACGCTTTGGAATTCATATTAAAAACTTCTTTTCATATTCGAGATTTATATAGTAGGAAGACTCCTATTAAAGAAAAAGTCGGTTATAGTTCCTTGTTATACGGAAGTTTTGTTCCGTAATAAGGAGAAAAGAATGGATAGCCTGAATGGATTTACCGTATTCGTTAAAATCGCTGAGACTGGAAGTATTGTGGCAGCGGGGCGTTCATTAGGAATCTCTGCTTCTGCTGTTGGTAAAAGCTTGATTCGCCTTGAAGAAAAGATTGGTGTACGACTTTTTCATCGTAATACACGTAGTATTAATCTGACTGCTGAAGGAATATTATTTTTAGAGCGTAGTCGACGCATACTGGCTGAAATTGAAGCAGCAGAAATGGAATTATCGCAAGCGATCAAGTCTCCCAAAGGACGGTTACGTGTAAGTTTGCCCTTAGTGAGTTCACTGGTATTACCTGTACTGGGTGACTTTATGCAGGAATATCCAGAAATAGAATTAGATCTTGATTTTACAGACCGCTTGGTCGATGTGATTGAAGAAGGATTTGATGCTGTTGTTCGGACAGGTGTTCCAACAGATTCACGCTTAAAAGCCTTGAAATTGGGGACTTTTAGACAATTACTTGTAGCCTCTCCTGCCTATTTACTTCAACGTGGAACCCCGATAGTACCTGCTGATTTATTAGAACACTCTTGTTTACATTATCGATTTTCTCATAGCGGCAAGCTTGAAAAATGGCCCTTAAAAACAACCGAAAACGAACCGGACTTACAACTGCCAATATCGATGATTTGTAATAATATTGAGACACGCCTTTGTTTTGCGCTGAAAGGTCGAGGAATTGCTTGCTTGCCTGACTTTTCTATCAAAGAATTATTGAATACTAATCAATTAGTTCAAGTATTACCGGAGTTTATAGATAGAACTGGCGTATTTAATGTACTCTGGCCAGCAAGTAAACATCCCTCTCCGAAAGTTCGAGCATTTGTTAATTTCTTGTCTGAACGTATGTTTGAAAAATCAAGAAAGTGATGTGCTAGAAAGATGGTTCTAGACACAATCTTCGTTTTAATTTCAAAAATAATAAACTTTATGTTTTAAGCATTTCATGATGACTTATTTTCATTAAAGTAAACACCAGCTTATTAAACACTCACAACATATTGCTCTAGATTTTTTAATGCAAAATTAATCACTTGAGAAAGCTCTTCTTGCGAATATCCATCTCTTGCTTGAACAGATAATCCATGCAGAACCAGCGCGTAATATTGCCCTAAAGTTTTAGGGTCTGCATCTGCGACCAATTGACCATCTGATTTTGCTTGAACAAATCGTTCGACTAGACTTTGGCCCCGTGCAATACGCTGTGCTTTCATCCAGTCTAAAACAGCTTGATTTTCTTCGCCTAGCACACTCGCTGCCGACACAACCATGCAGCCATAGGAATGGTTGGCTTGCGTGTAAAGTGCTAGCGCATCTTGAAATAATTGGTTAATTGCATCTTTAATATTTTTTTGCTTTAAAGCATTTAAGGCGAAATTTCCTTCATTTTTTTCGTAGTGATTTACAGCCTCTCTAAACAAAGCCTCTTTTGAGCCAAATGCTTTATAAATTCGAGCAGAGGCAATCCCCAAAACTTCAACTAAATCTGACATTGATGTGCCTTCATAGCCGTGAAGCCAGAAAAAATCTCTCGCTTTTACGAGGGCTTCTTCTCGATCAAACTCTCTTGGTCTGCCAGCCATAATGACCCTTCATCAAATTCAGTACGTGTTTTCATTATTATTCGAAAAAAATATTTTCACAAATAAATCAATGAGATTTATTCAAAATAGTCCCGTTTTGTTTTGATTTTAAAATAAAAAGTTGTTTTTATCCAAAATTCAGCCTATTGTTTGTCGATCGACAACTAATTAGGTTTTATTATGAAAACCATCAAAGGCCCTAGTATTCATCTTGCTCAATTTAGCGATGATGTTTTCCCTTTTAACCGTCTAGAAGATATTGCTGCTTGGGTAGCAAACCAAGGCTTTGAAGCGGTACAACTTCCTGCTTGGGATAAGCGTTTATTTGATGTCAATTTGGCAGCAGAAAGCCAAGATTATTGCGATGAAATATTAGGTACTTTAAACAATCATGGCTTAAAAATTAGTGAGTTAACGACTCATATTTTTGGGCAGTTAATGGCTGTGCACCCTGCTTATGACTCAATGTGCGATAACTTTGCCCCATCTCATTTGCATGGCAATTCAGCAGCTAGAACCGAGTGGGCAAAACAACAAATGCTCGCTTCAATTCAAGCATCTGCCCGTTTAGGTCTTAAAGACATGGGGACATTTTCAGGCTCTTTGGCGTGGCCTTATGTATTTCCATTTCCTCAAAGACCGTCAGGGCTTATAGAAACGGCGTTTGATGAATTAGCACGTCGTTGGCTTCCTATTTTGAATGCTTGTGATGAACAAGACGTCAACCTTTGCTATGAAATTCACCCCGGTGAAGATTTGCATGACGGCATTACATTTGAAATGTTTTTAGAGCGAACTCACAACCACCCACGTTGCAATATTCTTTTTGACCCAAGCCATTTTGTTTTGCAGCAACTGAACTATGTGGAATATATCGATATCTATAAAGATTTCATTCGCATGTTTCATGTTAAAGATGCCGAATTTAATCCAACAGGCCGCCAAGGGATGTACAGCGGCTATCAAAGCTGGGGAAATCGAGCGGCTCGATTCCGTTCTACGGGTGATGGTCAAGTTGACTTTAAAGCGATTTTTTCCAAGTTAGCGCATTACGACTATGAAGGCTGGGCAACATTAGAGTGGGAATGCTGCCTCAAAAATAAAGACGATGGTGCACGCGAAGGTGCCGAGTTCATTAAGCAAAACATTATTCATGTTACCGATAAAGTGTTTGATGACTTTGCTGCTGCCCCTGTGAATCAGACTCAAATTAATCAGCTATTGGGTATTTAAGGAACAGTAAGAGAACTCAACATGAAAACTCAAGTATTCAATGAAAACTCACATCACGAATTCGATCATCATTACATTCACATCGAGAGTAAAAAATTACACTACGTCACCTTAGGTGAAGGCCCAGCGATATTGCTAATTCCGGGCTGGCCACAAACATGGTACGCGTGGCACAAAGTCATGCTTGAACTGGCAAAACAGGGTTATCAAGCAATCGCGGTTGATTTACCCGGAACAGGAAATTCAGCTCCACTGGATGGCAGTTACGATACGGGGCGTATTGCCAAAATTTTATCAATGCTCATGAATCAACTTGAATATCCAACTTATTCGGTTGTTGGTCACGACATTGGTATGTGGGTTGCCTATGCGCTTGCATCTGACTTTCCTGAATCAGTGACTCGACTTGCGGTCACAGAGGCTGTGATTCCCGGTTTAGCGCCCGCACCTCCTATTTTTGTTGAGCCGAGTGAAAATATTTTTCTTTGGCACTTCATGTTTAACCAGACCTTAGATTTACCCGAAGCTTTAATCGCGGGCCGTGAAGATACTTATTTAAATTATATGTTTGATAAATGGTCGTGGCACAAAGATAAAGTTGCAACTGAAACTTATATTGAAGCCTATAAAATTCCGGGTCGGTTAGCGGCTGGTTTTAATTATTACCGCTCTATTCCAGAGACCATACGCCAAAATAAAATCAGAGAAACTAAAAATTTAGACATGCCAGTTTTAGCCATTGGTGCTGAACATGCCACAGATAATGCACCTTATGAAACCATGAAAAAGGTTTCACCCGATTTAACCAGTGCGATTGTCAAAGACTGCGGTCATTTCATTATGGAGGAACAGCCAAAAATATTTAGCTCACTCATTTTAGAATTTTTGCAGCAGGAAAAAAGCCATGTCTCTACTTGCTGAAATTAAAAGCTGGCTTAAATCCAGACCTACCGCACAAGGAGTAAACTCGTTACAAGCGCTAAGGGAGCAAGTAAATAAAGACATTATTGATCAGCAAGGCATTGAGCAAGATGCAAACTATCAACAAAGTTTTCATATTGCTGTTTCAGATGGCGCGGAAATTGAAGTGCGTGTTTATGTTCCCTATTCACTCGAAAACGCTGAGCAACGGCCCGCATTGGTTTTTGCTCATGGTGGAGGTTGGTGCCTCGGAAGTTTAGATGCATGGAACCGCGCTTGTCGTTTATTAGCAGAAACCACTCAACTGGTTGTATTTTCTGTGGACTATCGTTTGGCGCCAGAGTTTAAGTTTCCAACTCCTCTAAATGATTTTTTTACAGCATTCCGTTATATCTATGAGAACGCGTCACGGTTTGGAGTTGATCAAAACCGCGTGGCTGTAGGCGGAGATAGTGCGGGCGCCAATATAGCTGCTGCCACATGTTTAATGGCAAAACAACACCCAGAAATTAAGGTGAGCCATCAACTTCTTTTCTACCCCGCTTTAGATGCCACGATGAGTAGTAATTCTTATCACCAATACGCCGAAGGTTATGGTTTGGACTCATCCACCATGGTTTATTGCTGGGATCAATATGTACAGCATGAAAGTGAAAAACAGAATGAGCTTGTAAGTCCGTTAATCGCGCAGTCTTTAGAGGGACTGCCTGATGCAACCATTTTTGTGTGTGAATATGATCCCGTTCGTGACGATGGTGAAAGATATGCTCAAAAACTATGGGATATGGGTATTCAGGTGAACTTTTATTTATTAGAAGGAATGATTCACGGCGCAATTCACATGCTGACGGTTAGTCCCGACAAAGTAAAATCTATCTACCGTAATATTCGAATGTAGATCTTTTTATTATTCAAATATATTACTTAGTTGGGCCACTCTTCAAAATTGTTTAATTACATTTTTGGAGTGGCCCAATTAAATTTTGGCTATCAATAACGGTTCTCATGAGTCCTTATTGAAATTAATTTTTCATTTTGAAATGGGCTATCTGTTTTAAGAAATCATTTAAAGGCATCGGACATCCCCACAAATATCCTTGAAACTCAGTGCATCCATTATTTTTAAAAACACCAAATTGTTCAGCAGTTTCGATGCCTTCTACTAACACGCGGAGGTTCAAATCTAGTCCAATTTTAATAATACCAGTCACTAATTTATTACTGCGTTTATCATCCAATGCTGCCTGTACAAAGCTACGGTCAATTTTGATTTGTCTGATGGGCATTTTTTGTAGATAGCTTAAAGATGAATAACCTGTACCAAAATCATCAAGAGAAAGCTGAACTCCTTGTTTAGATAAAAAGTTCATTTTTTCGATCATGCTTACACAATTCGTTAAAGCAATATTTTCAGTAATTTCTAATATGAGCCGAGATGGATTGACCTGATATTGCTGAATCAGCCCAATCACAGTTTGCTCAAAGTTTGGTTGCATGAAGTGATCAGCACTAATATTAATTGAAAGTGTAAGATCTTTGGTCTCGGCTTTTTTACTCCACTCTTGTAGAACTTTGCAGGCTTGAGCCAATACCCATTCTCCAATCTCTGGCATTAACCCAAAAGTTTCGGCTGCTGGAATAAAATCTTTTGTGGGAATATATCCTAAAACAGGATGATGCCATCTTAATAAAGCTTCTGCGCCAATTAGCGTTTCAGAAGCATTAATTTGCGGTTGATAAAAAAGCTCAAACTGTTCTTTAATAAGCGCTAAGCGTAAGTCTTGCACCATAGTGCTTTCGGTTTGTATCTCTAATTGCATGGTGTAAATTGAAATACAGATCATAAGCGTAGCGACACAAGTTGCAATCCATCCCCCATGATCACGAATATCTTCCGGCAAAGGTATGGCGCTCTCAAGATTAAAAGAGCTGCCACTAAAAAATATAAAGCATCCGATCGACAAAAGAATTAAAGCAGCTTGTAAAAAGCTTGGATTTCTACGGTAATTCAAATATCCCAATATCGCCCCAGCGGGTAAAAACAATTGAGCCACTTGCGGACGGTCACTTGTAGCGACATCAAAAAATAAGCAAAAAATGACTGGAAAAACAAGCAGAACGACTTGAGATAAAAGAATACCCGCTGAAATGCGGTTTATATAAATGAGAAAAAGGCTAAATATAGAGATCAGTGTAAAAATGATATCCATACCCACAATTAACCACATTTTTGCAAATATAAAATATGTGGTCCAAAACAAACAAAAAATAATACAAATGAAGATATTTGCTTTTGCGGCGATTGTAAGCTGCTGATCCTTTACGGTACGGTAATTTTTTTTGCGTTTTTTAAAGTAAGACGAAGCTATCATAAATAAATCAACCGTAAAATATTTCTTCATAAACCCCAAGCTTGAACAGTGATATACCCTGTCAATTTTCACCAATAAAACCTAATGTTTTATTTATTTTTATATGACTCATCTTGAGGTGGGTGTTGTTTTAATTGTGGTGGCACAGTCCGGTTGTTTAATTGAATAATTTTGTTTTTCAATCACCTTATTATTTTAAAGTATTATCCCCTAACGATACATGTCTCTACTAGGCTACACAAGGTTTGAGTGCGAACAGCAATTAACTTATTTAATGAGAAATACTATTTAGCGACTACAGATAGCTCAGTGTATATTATGCGACTCGGCTTCTGGTTTATCTAATTCTCATATGAAGAACGCATTTTCTGACAGCAATCAAATTAGAAAAGTGTCTAGTTTCTCTGAACTTGTAAATACACATTTTCAAGGAGAGACAAATGCGATTTGTTGGCATAGAAATTTGGTGGGCGACTTTAAAGAAATTGTGAATAAACTTCAGTTAAAAGAAAATATTACAGAAGTTTCTGTTGAAGACCTTTTAGCGCTACAACTTTCAGAAAAAGGCAATCTGGCAAGAAAAACTATTTTAGAAGATATCGAGCTGTTAACTGATTTTGGCGCATCACCTGTACTTAATTTGCTTAAAAACTATGAACGTGATGAAGAGCTAGATTTCATTTCAACAGATGTATATTCATTTCATGTTGATCGCTCGCCCATTGAAACCGATACATTCTTATGTACCTATCACGGCGCTGCTAGCGATATTGTGCCCAACGATGAGGTTGAACAAAAAGTTTTAATTCCAGAAATTAGAGAAAAGCTCAAAGAATTACATGACGGTTCTGATGCTGACTTTGAAGCTTTTTTGGCAGAGTATTTTTTTGATTTGCATTATCAGCCTAAACCCGATGCTCAACCTTTAAATTTAGGTACGGGACATATTTGGCGTTTAGCAGTAGATCATCCAACTCAAAAGGTTTTACCTTGTGTTCATCGAGCACCTGTTGAAAAAGATGGCGAGTATCGATTGCTTTTGATTTGTTAAATGTTTATTCCATATATCTTAATTGAATGTGGCCTCTATAAAATTTAAGTTTTAGTTTTATTCTTTTCTTAAATACTTTGATTTAACTCACTTTAAGTCAATCCCGTTATTTAAAACAGACTTTAGCCCTTTGAAACAGAATTTTTAATGCACACAAGAACTCAAAATAGTTTTTATAACTTTTAAGCTCAACGAATCAGTTTATTTAAAAATTTATTAGTCATAAATTATCTATAAATATTCCATCAATACTAGCAATTATAGTAATATCACGCTCGATCAAATAGACACTGTAAATACTTCATTTTAAAATACTTTCTAAAAATGGAATCCACAACAAATGAGTAAATTTAATTTAAGATTAGGGGTTACCTTAATAGCGATCGCACTTTTACAGGCATGTGCAACGACGCCACAACCGAAAATAACGAATAAACAAGCAAAAGGAGTGCTGGAAACTATAAAATCGGATGAAAAACTAAATCCTATTGTACTCAGTATTAGTTTTAATAGTGGAATAATTTATCCTTCTTTAAAAATAGAAAGCCTTACAGAAAAAACGGCAATACAGAAAAATAATAAAATTTATGAAATTAAAATGATAAATTCAGATGTCTCTCGCTCTACATTTATTTATAGTGGACAACTACCAGCTGGTGAATATCGCATTGTTGAATTGAGCAACTATCAACCATCTCCAAATCCTTTTCTTTCAGGTAAAATCCAATTTATTAATTTAAATGATAAAGATAAACCTCACCCGATGGGTACTTTTAAAGTACTAGAAAATACCACAACTGATTTAGGACGTATTAACTTAACACATGCTAACGATGCCTACTTCATAGCAAGATCTGAAAAACATTCTTCAAATAAGGATTTAATTAATAAATTAAAGAATAGTTATCTAGAAGCAATTTATAAAGATAAAATTTTGAATGGATGGACACAACCAGTTACAACTTTAGAAAAAAATATAGGTGATGAAAGCAAGATACTCCCCTTTGGTATGCAGTGTTTTAAAGAGCTAAAAGATAATACTATTATAGCATCAAGCAAAATTGGCTCAGTTTTTTTCTTACCCTCACACGATACTAATAAAAAAACTAAAATTTTTCAAAGTAATGATAACTTAGCTTTTGATTGTATAACTGTAAAAGAAAATTATAACTTTGATTTTCTAGCTTATGGTGAAATGAATACTCTTTATAAACACTTAAAAGGAAGTGATGTTCTTACCCCAGTTGACAGTGGTAATTTACCAATCGGCGTAATTTCCTCTATCGTGGGTGATGATCAAAACGGATGGTTTCTATCTCATATAGTAGGTTATAAAGCTACAGTTTATAAAAGTAATCGCTTAGAAAATGGTGATTGGCAACCAATTGTACAAAAAGAAATTGTTGATAATTTTTGGGGATTACGTGGATTTTGGTTATGGGAGGATGAGCAAGGATTTAGCTATGCGGATATGTATGGAAAAATTAACCATTATGATTATATAACAAAAAAATGGTCTGAAAATAAAGTACCAGATAATGAGAATATCTCTCAATTAATAGTTAACCCAGATAAATCAATTAGCGTAATTACTTCAAAGCGTGGTTTTGCAGGTATATTTTCAAATCTATTTAACTCTAATGATCATGGTATAACATGGCAAAAAGTTAATAGCCCTTTTAAAGTTAATGTTTTCCCTGCCCAAGTTTCAAGACAGGGAGACTTATATATATCAGGTGCACAATTTAATTGGGACAAATTAGCAATTTCAGAAGATGCAGGTAAGACTTGGCAAATGCATGAAATAATGGCTCCTAGTTCTATCGTTACTTTAAATTCAGGAGCACTTCTTAACATCCTTTATTCTGGCCAATATGCATTGGTTAAAATATCGAATGATAAAGGTAAAACTTGGGAGACTCTTTATAGTACCCATAACAGAAATTTAAGAGACTTATCAAAATAGTATTATGTTTAATTTATAAACATAATTATTATACCTATTACTTAAAGATTAATACTGTTTAGAGAAACCTCTAAACAGTATTTTTTAATTTCTCTAACTACTTACTAATGTGAAATCCTAGATGATTCTTTTATACCAAAAATACTAGTTTCAAAACTCATCCCCTGTCACCGAAAAGAGCAATCCCTAGACCTATCAGCATGACTACTGTTCCACATAGTTTAAACATGGAAACTGGTCGTTCGGCCGCCCCTAGTAATCCAAAATGATCAATCAACAATGACGAGATAATTTGCCCAGCAATTGCCAGCCCTAGCAAAGCCGATAATCCGATTCTAGGTGCAAGGACGACATAGCTCAGCAGTGCACATGAACCTAGAACCCCTCCTAAAAGGGTCCACCACGGCTGGGTTGGAATAGCGATCAGCGAAGGAGCTATTCCTCCCCGCATTAGAGAATAAATCCCAAGGCATATGGCACCAGCAGTAAACGAGAATAATGCCGCTACAACAGAATCTCCGCCTATACCTTTTGCCAGTTGGCCATTCAATGTGGTCTGTAGAGTAATCCCCAGCCCTGCAGCAAAGGCCATAAGGTAATAGATAACATTTATAGACATAGTGTTTGCTCCCTCTTAGACAACTTATTCAAGAGGTAGAAACGTCTCGGCAAAAATATCTGGAGTATAACCAGCCGCAACGAAAAGATGCTGGCGAGATTCATCAATCGCTGCACGAAGTTGCTCACTGTCCACACCCAACACTTTACCGTCACGTTTAACGATTCTTCCACCAATCATCACCGTATCGATATTGCTGCGTTCAGTTGCATGAACAACCGTGCCAAATGCATTACCAGACGGATAAAGGTTAATGTCATCCGTTCGAATTAATATCAGGTCAGCTTGTTTACCGGGTGTCAGGCTGCCGATTTTTTCTTGCAGACCTGCACAAGTAGCACCATCAGCCGTTGCAGCTTTGAGAAGGTTTTGCGCCTGAAAGGTCACTGGCGAATGTGCCGAACCACAACATTTGTTTTGGTGCATGCCCATTACACGCTGTAAGTAAAATGCTACGCGCATTTCCATAAACATATCGCCACTATAAGACGTTTCATTATCTACACTCAAACCAGGTCTAATGCCATGACGTAGAGCCGATTGCATGGCAAACATACCGTCTTCGATACCATAGTGAGCATCTGATCGTGGGCATACGTTTACTCGCACTCCAGCTTCGCGCAAAATTTTCCATCCAGCATCTGGCAGCGAGGTACAGTGGTTAAAGATATTATCTGGCCCTAACAGACCTTGTTGATGCAGACCCTCTAGTGCAGCAGCCATTTCCCCACCAAAAAATTCAGTAATGATTGGTAGCCCTAATCTGCGTGCCTCAGCCCATAATTCGGGTTCTAACTGAGCCATGGCAGCTAATGATACCAAACCGTTTTTACTATTTTTAAAATATTTTTCTTGAAGACGTTCGAGATTACTAGGCCAGTTCGCTCTATCCCAATCTCCTGTTACTGGTGCACCAGAAGCGTGTACAGCCCGAATACCAGCATCTAGTAAAGCTTCAACAGCCGCATCAGAGTGGGCCGCACTGCGACTATTGTGTGAGTTATCAATCAATGTTGTGATACCCGCATCTATACAACCTAGAGCTGTAAGCAAATTACCGATGTACATATCTGCTGGGCGATAATACTTGGCAAAAGAATAATGCGTCGCGTTGCAATAGTCTTCTAAGCTTTCGGCATTCGGATTAATCCGTCGTAATTGTCCTTCCCATGAATGTCGATGAGTATCAACCATACCCGGCATCGCGATCATATTGGATGCATCAATAATAGCTGCACCTTCGGCTTCTAAATTTTCACCAACGGCGATAATCGTACCGTTCTCGATAAGAATATCTCCGCGAACCATGTTCCCAATTACGCTATCCATGCTTAGGATCGTCGCCCCGCGAATCAGTGTTCTATTTGGCGAAGACTCAGTCAGCTGCACTATGTTTCTGTTGTAATCAGTCATCATTATTCCAACTTCTCAAATGTATGCTGAAAATCTATCTGAAGTGATAATGCTGAAAAAGCTGGTTAAACTGTTTTTATTATTCAGTAAAAACGAATAATCTAAGAGTGTGAGTATAGTATTGGGACAAAGGTATGAGATTGGATCGTATTCAGGCAATGCAGATTTTTGTTCGGGTGGCAGAAGCTGGGAGCTTTATCCACGCGGCAGAAGCACTTTCACTACCCGCTTCAACAGTCACCAGCACAGTTAAAAATCTTGAAAAGTATTTACAGGTACGCCTGTTAAATAGGACAACGAGACGGGTTAGCCTGACTCCAGAGGGAGCAGAATATCTCATCCAGTGCCGAGAAATAATCGACCTCATTGAACACACCGAATCCAACCTCACTAACGCCATCAAACAGCCACAGGGCCGATTACGAGTTGATATGCCTGCGGGCATTGCTCATTCGGTCATCATGCCCAATCTGCAAGAGTTTCAACAGCGTTACCCTGATATTTATCTCATGATAGGTGTCAGCGATAGACAAGTAGACCTGATTAAGGAAGGTGTGGACTGTGTAATCCGCATGGGAAATTTAGAGAACTCCACGCTGGTAGCCCGCTCTCTTGGTGAGTTCCGCTGGGTCACATGCGCTTCAGCTGCATATTTAAAAGAAAATGGATTTCCACAAACTCCCAATGATTTGGAACATCACCGAGCTATTCATTATTTTTCAGGGAGCAAAAGACACGCTGGTGAAATGCGCTTTGTACGAAATGAAGAGAAAAAAACCGTACAAATGAATGGTACTGTTGCCGTTAATGAAACTGAGCTTTATATCAAAATGTGCCTTGAAGGATATGGCCTCGCTCAACTTGCAGAAAGACTTGTGATAGATCACTTAAAAGAAAAACGACTAATCGCAGTATTACAAGACTGGTGTCCACCACCTGTTGCCGTGACTTTACTTTATCCACATCAGCGGTTTCTTTCACCCGCAGTACAGGTGTTTTCTGACTGGATAGCCGAGCTCATTAGGAATTATTAAACCAACTCACTTTAAAAGACCTTTTTTAAGATCTCGCAATGAAACTCAGGTAATTATTGAAATAAAGAGATAAATTCGAATATTTACTAAAGCAAAAATAATGAAAATTATGATTTAAAGTAGTTGACCCTCACGTAACGTAAGCCCCTAGCATAAAACACGCCTAAGGAAGAAGGAGCTAAAAAAGATGCTGTTAAAAGTTGGTGAATTGGCTAAGCAAACAGGACTTACTGTCCGTGCTCTTCATCACTATGACGATATCGGTTTACTTCAGCCTTCGGTCCGTTCCGATGCTGGTTATCGACTATACACCCGCAAAGACATTACTCGTTTGCATCAGATTCAAGCATTACGAGGACTGGGAATGTCGTTAGCCGAAATCCATACGGTTCTTGAAGACCCCAATCTTGCGCTTTTACCGATTATTGATCAGCAGATTCAAGCAATTGATCAAAGGCTGACAGAGCAAAAGAAATTGCGAAATCAGCTCAGCAAACTTAAATCTCAGATCATAAGTGGTGAAGAGCTTGGTTTGGAGGATTGGCTAAAAACACTGGAGCTTATAGCGATGTTTGACAAATACTTTACAAAAGAAGAGCTTGAAAAACTGACTTTCTTACAAGCAGGCACTAAAAGCCACCAAGAATGGCAAGAGTTAACTCAAGCAGCAAATGCACTATTTAATGCTGGTGAACCATCTAACAGTGAAGCAGCTCAAGACCTAGCTCGAAAGTGGATGAAAACTCTTGAGCACAATACGCGAGCTAACCCAGAATGGTTAGTTAAACTAAATGCCATAAACTCAGCCGAACCTGAATTTCAGGAAAAATTAGGCGTAACGCCAGAAGTTGTTGAGTTTTTACTTAAAGCTTTTTCTGAGAGTAAGCTGAGTATTTTTGCGCGTTATTTATCTGACGATGAGTTTATTTTTCTAAAAGAAAATTACATTCGTGAGATGAAAAAATGGCCTCAATTATTGGTTGATATTGAAAAATTGATTGATGCCGAGGTTACGCCAGATAGTGATGGAGCAAAGCGTTTGGCACAACAATGGCTCTCTATGCTACAAGGCTATGCTGGCAAAAATCCAACTACTCAAGAAAAAATCCGTACAGCAATGCAAAGTGAACCAAGCCTTGCTGACGGTACTTGGCTCAAACCAGTGACCCTACAATTTCTAGAAAAAGCAGTAACAGCATTAATGCGTGGTGCTTAGTTCTATCAAAACAACTGGCTACACCATAGTTTGGTGTAGCTTTTTAAAATATTCTATTCTGCCCTAAAAAATGATTTTTTATAAATTAGTTTTTGATATTTATGATTATTTTTGTTTTCACAATTAATATATAACATTCACACGAACCCAATCTTCATACTTGGTTGCCTGAACATTCGTACTTGATATGATCGCTCCATGAATAGGAATATTTTCTTTCATTCCAGTCGCAATTCGTGAAGGTACTTTACCTGCCGCTCCTCCCCAAATTTGAGTGTGGCCCGCATCTTGATACAGTACATATGCAACAGATGCTGGGCTGGCAGTAGATTTAAGTTCAAAATTATTGTCTGAAGTTACTGCCAATTGATAAGGTGTATTTTTGCTGCATTGCACAGTTACATCCGTTCTTGCAGTAGGAACTGGCTGAGCACGTTCAACCGAACCAAAATCTAAGTTTCCTTGTGTGGAAACTTCACAAGTTTCTAGAATGGTTAAACTGACCCTCAATGATGTAGATGCATTTCCAGCATCTGCACTATTTATTGTCAACATTCCCATCAGAGAAAATAAAGCATGTCTAATGACTTTCATTTCTTCTCTCCTTAACTTTTTGTTCTAATGTCTATTCATCTTTATATTGTGTTTTTTCTGTTCCTATTAAAGAAACAGCTTTCAGGATTGTTTAGTTATAAGACTTAATATTGCACAGTGTCAATCTATACTAATCACATGATTTGCATATTATTTTTATAATTTGTGATGAGTTACACGCAATCTAATTAATTTAAAAAGTAGTGGATGTTTTTTATTTCTCCTAAGCGTAAATTTTGTCATTATTTATCAAACTGTATGCAGTTTAATCACCCTACTACTTCTAAAAATTATCAGTAATTTATAATCTGCTTTTAAACCTTGCTTAATCATTCTGTCCATTCTCGCAATTGCATAAAAAAACCGATCAAAATAATATCCAAACAAATAGATTATAACTTTGCATATTATTTAGCTTATAGATTCAATACTAAGAAAATTGTGAAGTTAAATTTAAAATGAATAATTCTGGCCTTTGAAACCATTTATTTTTAATTCGAGAAACCATTGATATGAAAAAATATTTATTATTAATTTTATTCAGCCTTTATTCGGTTCATTCATTTGCATCGGACAAATTACATGGCAGTGTTTGGAAAACCATTGATGATGCAACCAATCAGCCTAGGGCGCTGGTAAGATTTAACCAAGATAAAAATGGCAACCTCTCTGCAAACATCGAAAAAATACTTGTTCCAAGTGAAGCCAACAAATGTACGATGTGTGAAGGTACTTATAAAAATAAATCTTTGATTGGTTTAACCATCGTCAAAAATTTAAAAAGTGTCGGTCAAAATAAATATGACAAGGGATCTATCCTCGACCCACAGTCTGATAAAACCTATCGCTTTAGCTTAACAGTATCCCCAGATGGCGAAAAACTTACCGCGCGTGGATATATTGGTATCTCTGCAATTGGTCGAAACCAAACGTGGTATCGAGTTAAATAGCTCATGAAGTAGCAGTAATCAACTTCTTATATCTACTTACCGATCATAATTACAGTCAATATGTGCATGATGGATGTAATAGTTTTTATGATCGGTACTTAGCTTGAATCATCAGCATAATAATGACGAGTAGCGAAGGTATTGCAGCAATCACAAATAAATGGGTAATGACCAGAAATTGAGAAAGATACCCACCAAATAACGGCCCAATGACCGAACCCAAACGGGCAATTCCGATACTCCAGCCCACTCCTGTAGTACGAAGTGAAACTGGGTAATAACTGGCAGACAGTGCATTAATGGCAGGTTGCCCACCAACAATGGCAAAGCCAGCAATAAAAATGATAATAAATAGTAAAACAATATGGCTAACAGCATAGCCAATTAAAGCAACACTTATCACTGCAACCAAAAAAACAGGAATTAATACTTTATAAAATCCTGTCTTATCGATTTTAAGGCCCATCACCACACTACCAATCGTACCGCCTAATTGTAGAGTGGAGCCGATCATCAATGCCTGATTTAATGAAAGTCCTGACTCTTTGGCCAAAGTCGGGAGCCAGTTCGCCAGAAAATATAGACTGATCATATTTAAGATACTAATGATCCAGATGGAATAGGTAAAAAACGCGCGCTGATTTTTAAACAACTCAAGCGGCGACTTTTTAACCTCAACTTCAGTGTTATTAATAATTTTTATTTCTGAATTAAATGTTAAGGCCGGATAGAACTTCTTTAACCAAAATAAAATTTTAGGAGTATTTTTATTATCTTCACTCAAAAAATATAAAGATTCTGGTAACTTAAAGTATGTGATAAAGAAAATAATTAAAGGAACAATACCACCAAAATAGAAAATTGCCTGCCAGCCTCCCCAAGGAACTAATAAGGCGGATATACCGCCCCCTAACATTGCCCCTACCGTATAGCCACAAGAAATGACCATCATGGTGAAAATACGAGATTTGAATGGAACAATTTCGGAGCTATAAGCCATAACATTTGGCATGATACCTCCTAAAAAAATTCCTGTAACAAAGCGGATTGCAGTCAATTGCTCAATATTGCCCACATGTGGCGTCACCAGCATCAATACCGAGAACATAAAGGTTGAGATCAGTAAGATGGGACGGCGGCCAAACCGATCAGAGAGTGAACTTAATAAAAATGATCCAACAAACAAACCAAATAAGCTGGCGCTAAACACAATCCCTAGCATGGATTTTTGAACGCCCCATTCTTCTATAATCATTGGGGCTGCGTAAGCCATAGACTGAATGTCATAGCCATCCATAATCATGAGTAATAAACAGGTGATCAGAATAAATTTTTGATAGCTTCCAACTTTCTGCTGATTGATCAAATCACTTAATGCAACTTCTTTCATGGTATTCCCTTCTCCATGACATGCTTTAAATTAATTCATTTTAATTATGCAATACGTAATCAATTTACGATTAACGTAAAATAAAATAGCAATAATATGCCAATAAAGTCAAAATATTATTTTTTTATAATATAAACAAAAAGTTAGATCGGATGATTTGATTCTAGCTGAGTAATGAACTCACCTTATTGCACGGGGTCTATGGTCTGCTCATCTAACAAAAAACAAGCAAACCATACATTCTATTATTTAAATTATTTTTAGATTCAAGCAGATGATTAAAAAAACAATCGAGAATCTTTTCCCTCTCAACCGCCTGATCTGAGCTAAATAATTCCTCTCAATCAGCATTCTTCTTTTCAGCAGAAGATCCATTACTTGATGGTTTAGAAGAACCTAAAGCCATACTTGAGAATACGCCATCGCGATAAATCCATGCATGTAACAACGCAGCAGACAGATGACCAATAACCACAGCAAATAGTAGCCAAGCCAAAATTCCGTGTAGAGTACGGAACCAAGCGTAAAGTGTAGAGTTAGTGGGTGCTATAGGTGGAAGATCCCAACCCGGAAATAAAGTTACAGGCCAATTACCTGCTGATAGCGTAGCCCATCCGAGCAATGGCAAACTAAACATCAAAAGATAGAGCAGCCAATGTGATGCGTGGGCAATAAACGCCTGCCAGCGTGGTACAGTCGGCGGCAAAGGTGGAATTGGAAAATAGAGTCGATTTATTAATCTTAAGATGACCAATAATAAGATTGCGATTCCTAAAGGACGATGGATATCGATTAACCACGGACGCCAAGTGATTGAGGTTGTCATTCCCACACCAATAAATAGCATGGCCAAAATCGCTACCGCCATAAGCCAATGTAGTATTCGAGCAGTCAAATTAAAATGACGTGGAGCATTATTGTTAGATTTGTTTTGCATGGCTGATCTCTCCTATTTGCCCACGGCATCCGTTGCTTTGCCAAATCCAATTTCACGTAAGCGAGCATTGTAAGATTGTGAATAGATGCCTGCTCGTGCGGCGAGTACGGGATCATCTGATAACTCAATTCCTGGTGGAACTAGTGTTGGGTCAAAGTTAATGTCACGGCAAACACCATTTACCTGTTCAGTTACATTTTTGACTTCCAATGTTCCTGCTATCACTTCTTTGCGTTCTTTTGGCCAAGGTTGAGACGGGTCATTCACTGGGTCTCCCGGCTCGGCAAGTTGCAAAACTAAATCCCAATATAGCGGCCCTTCAGCTAAACGTTTTTTGATGTCTTTAAATAAGAAATCATGGCCGGCTTGATCACGTTGTTCTTTCGTCAGACTAATAAATTTTGAATGAGGACGCATAGACCAACGGACTGGCTGTTCTTGTCCATTGGCGGCCCGCAATATAAAAGCATTTACGACATAAAATTCTGCGCCACTGAAACTACCGGTTAATGGCATCTTCGCCTTTTGCTCAATAGACTTACGCGCTTCTGGATATTCTTTTAAGAAAGCCTCAACAAGGGCTGGATCGGGTTTGCCAGTAGCTGGAACTGGTTTAAATGCTTTTTGCTGCGCTAAAAAACCTTCAGCATTTCGCGTAGGGAAATAGGGAAAGTTGTTTAATTTCATGCGCCATTGTGAATGATCAGCTGCGGAAAGTAATAAAGCCATACTCACTGTTGCTGTAGAATTATCTGCTGCATGCGGGTTACCACTTCCAATAGAAAATCGACCAATTGCTGGTATATCAGACTTGGCAAATACAGTGGCTTTAGAGAGTGCCGCCGCCGCACCATTACTGTGGTAAGTACCATCAAAACAAATACCCTTACCGTGTGCACGTCGATATCCGGGATCAAAGTTATTTAATGAGTCTCCCAAAAAAGTTTTGCTTGTGGTGCGATGTCCAAATAGACCAGCAACCCAAGCAAATGCCAATACTAAGGAGCCCGCGATTACAGCAATACCCACGAATCGCAGCCAATACTTCTTTAGAGTTTTAAAATTCAAATTATTCATTCTTCATCCTGTGTAAATTGTATGGCTGCATCCCTAAAAAAGAGTTTGGTCATGTAAAAAGAGTATTACTTACATTGATGGAACCAAATTCAAAATTAGCTGAGTAAATAAAATCTCGAAAGTTCTGGATCCAATAGAGATAAGCCTTAATATAATATTTATTTCCCGATCATATAAGGTACGCACCTCGGGGTTAGTATTCATCTTATTAACATTTGAATGGAGATAAATAAAGCATGGGAACGAAGAAACTAGAAGCGCCGACATTGACCGAAAGAGTCCGAAGAGGTGATCTTTTTAAAAGCGAGCTCGTTAACTAATGATGATTGATCATAGAGATGAGAAAACAATCCAACACCTTTTCCCGATCGACTGCCCCATCTGAACTTAAAAGCTGAATAATTATGCCTTCAATCATATATAGAAATAGCTTAGCGTCTTGAAAAGTCGCATCTTTCTTGAATGCTCTAAGCTGACTATAGATTTCATTAATGAGCCACGTTCTATATCTCAACGCGGTTTGATAGGCTTTTGGATGGGTCAGTTTTGTTTCAAACATGGCTTTAAACAATAAATAGTACAGTCCCTCTAAATCGGTATGTAAGAAATAAAGTTTCTTAAGTTTTTCCTTCACGTTTGAACCTTGGTCGTATTCAACAATTGAAACCACTTTTTCTTTTAAACGTTCTTTTTGTACGATCAGACAAATTTCAATAAACCGCTCTTTTGAATGAAAAAAGTTATAAAAGGTCGCTTTGGTAATTTTTGACTCTTTAACAATTCTGTCGACCCCAACCGTATGAAAGCCGTGATGCTGAAATAAATCAATCGACGTATTAATAACTTGAATAGCGCGTGTTGAGAGAACTAACTTTGGCATAGTTTTACCGTTATAAAAATTCTTGTTGTATATAAATGAGATAAAAAACGTGTGCCCTTTCTGGGAGAAAAAAAGGCACAGCAAAGCCGTAAAGACTGTGCTTGGCACATCTCAAGCTTTATTGTTCAAATAAGTTTTTTGAGCCGTAATGACTTAAAGCCTGAGAACCTTAGGGTGATCAAGCTGCTTTAAATTTTTAAGCTGTGTTGTTATAGCTTTTGGCATTGAGAGCCAAGAAATAATGGATGTGCAAAGCCAACTCCTTTTTATTGGGAGTTCTGCCGAAACATTAAAATTATGGTGGCAGAACGAAAGAGGGGTTGACGGACTGGTCTCAGAGGCCAGCACACCCGAGGGTGTCCCCCCTCCCGTTCCACCTTAGAGGGGGGCACGAGGGGCTAAACACTAAAAGAAAGCTCTTTTAATGCTCTGAGAAGCGGTCCGTCAAAACCGACTGGCAATGTAGGCCAGCACGCAAAGGATAGTGTCCAACCCTCTTACAGTCAAGCACACAAAATGACATTTGTTTTAAAATAGATCATTAAAAAGTAAGGATAAATAATTAGCAACTTATTGTTAAATTGGGATTTATAAACAGGCCTTTCCCTGCTTAAAGTAGGAGGCAAAATTCACTAACGACTATATAGCGGATCTTCCTCAACAAAAAAAACCTCACCCGATGAGGGTAAAACCCATTGATAAGTTCCTTCTATTTTCTGCATTTTTTCTTTAAACGTATTATATATTGCTACAAGGTTATGTTTTTCATCATATTCCCCTATATAGCCACGTTCCTTTTCTTCATGAAAATCTCTAAACATTTTATGCATTTTTACGGCTCTAAGTTCCATTTCATTTGTCCTTCTTATTATTGATATAATTATTATGATCTCTTTTTCTATTTTAAATACTAAAAAAGTGTTCCAAAATATATCTTATAGCAACATTTATTAAATGGTCATTAAAAATTAATACTTATCAAATCTAAACTTTTTCATATCATACGGTATATCTAGCTTCACACTCCATTTGCTTGATTTTTCACTTATTATAACTGCATCAACCTCAAAAGCATCCTTATCACTGAAACCTTTTATTTCTAAAAAATTAACAAAACTTGAGGCATTTATTTTATTAAGATATCCAACTCTTAAAGTATCTATATAGACAGCAATTTTATCTGTTTCTTTTTCTAGGCATATTACAGCATTTTTAAAAACCTTAGTCCTACCACCATTTTGGTTACCGACTAAAGTTATCAGTTCTTCTTGGTATAAAGTTACAATTATTTCATGCTCAAAAAAGTTTTTGTTCTCTGTAAATATTTTACCAGCTATTTTTAGGGTACTTTCGGGAAGTTCTAGACTAACTTTAGAAAAAAATTTAAACAAAATATAAGCAAAAACAAACAAAATAAAAATTATTATAATAAAAGACATATTAAAAACATTCCTCTTAATTTTATAAATTGGCAAAAAGAATCATTATTCTTTCTACCAACCCATCATTTAAGAAAAAATAAATTTATTATAATATTATTTTTTCTCATTTTTATCATTTTGATCCACTTTTTCTACAGCATTCTGATCAGGGCTTTTAGGCTCAAACTCTTTACCATCTTGCTGTTGCTGTTGTTGCTCTTTTGATTTGTCTTGATCGCTTTTAACTTGGTTTTGTTGAGACATTAGAGTCTCTCCTATTTAATGTTGTGTAGATGATTATCTAGCACTTAGTTAACATAGTCCTTTTACCTTTATATAGATACAACGCAAGTGTATCTGAATATGATATTGTTGTTTATCATTACAATAATTTATATTTTTAATTTATTTAAAATTATCTTTATGATTAATATACTAAAAACAAAAAAAGCACCTAAGATGCTTTTTTTATTTTTAAAATATTATTGGGCAATAATATTAGTAGCTGTAAGACCTTTTTGCCCTTGAGCTATATTAAAACTAACACGTTGACCTTCATATAAGGTTTTAAACCCAGAGCTACTGATTTCTTTAAAATGTGCAAAAACGTCTGGGCCTGTATCTTGTTGAATAAAACCAAAACCTTTAGTTTCATTAAACCATTTCACTGTACCGATTGCTGTATTAGACATAATATATCCTTTGATTTTTAATAATATAAAGCCATATTTCATGACTCATTAAACTTTGAAAAAATAATAACAAATTGAGTTTAAGATCTTAAAAAACGAAGGATTATGAATAAAACTACGATACTAAAAGAGGATTTACTAATAAGTCTTTTTTCTAGTTAAATTGAGTATACGCCAAATAAATATTTATACAACACATTTAAAAAATATTTATTTTCAACCGTTATTTAAAAACAATAACTCCTAGATACAGAAATACTTTTTACAAAACCCGCCAACCAAAGAATAAATTCATGTTCATTATCAAAATTAGGGAGAAGGCTTAAATCAATTTTAACAATACGCTCTTTCATTGGCCTATTTAAACAACTTTCAAAATCAATAACAGGATATTTTAATTGTAAATTGTTTATAGCTGCTTCTTTTTTAATTTCAATTAACAGTCTATTCAGACAGTCAATTAAATCCTTAGAGTACTGATTTTTAAAGTGAATATTATTGTAAACACTTTCAGCCACATCAAAATATTTTTTCATTTCATCATCCATATTTCCCTCATTTTTTTGTTAATTTGACTGAGTATGCATGTAAAACTGTATTTTTATGTTGTATAAATATATTTATAGACCTGCCCTTTAATTTAATAAAATATTATTTTCAATTAAGCGTGTTAAATAATATGTTTAAGTAAGACATAATTATTAAAAAACTTTTAAAAACAATAGATATTCCGTTATATGTTAACTCTTGTATTTGATTAAAATTTTCTTCCACTTATATATCAACAGTCTATTTGATTCAAAGAAACATTATGTCGAGAATTAAGCACTTTCAGGCACATATCTCTACATAGAGTTCTCATAATCACCGCAATGTAAGCGAATTAAAGGCCTACCATAAAGCTTCCTTACTATTATTAAGAAGTTTAAAATGTCTGATTTCAAAGAATTTTCAAAAAAAACCACACAAAACCAAAATGATTCCAATGTGCAACCTAATGAGGATAAAACTGAAAAACCTGTACAATCGCCTGAAGAAGAAAATAATCCTAAAGAAAATAATAATGAAGAAAAAAAGGAATAAAATAATTGATAGCTCAAAAGCTCTATATTAAATAGAGCTTTTGTTTAACATCATATTAATTAAAACGTTTTATTCATTTCCCACAGTGAACCTAAAAAACGCTAATACATATATTTATTTTTAATTTAAACAAGTTCTAATCTTTTATTTAATATTAATTCAACTCTTCTTTGTGCATCACAAAAATCAATCTCTTCACTTATCCAAAATGTATGAAGCTGCCCATGTAGATGAAAATGCTCTTTATTATATTCTGATCCATGATCAGAATAATGACTATCTACCCTGAAATGATTTTGATCGTCTTTTCTTTTTTTCCCATCAAGTATACCGCCAATACAGATATCCATTTTAATGCCAATAATTAATCGAAATTGACTATAACACATAGTGCACTGTGGCTTTAAAAAGAGTTGTTACTATTATCTTTATTACACCATCAAAAAATTTATGTTTGCAGCATATCTCCTTAAATTTAAAGAGAATAAATATATATTTTGCATATCTAAAATACTTTGATATGTAATATGAATATTGATTTAACTAAAATTTATAACATTTTCAAAATAATTCTTCTTACAGTAGATAAATCACTATATGCTGCATGTACCTCTTACAGAAATTTTTCTAATGTCACAGCAGACTCTGCTACAAGAACTGAACTCCAGAATCGACTATTACTCCACCAGAACAGACTATCCACTACGAAGAATTTTGATAGGTTACCGAGCATACGCAAAATTAATGTTATGTTCAGCTTTTTCAGATGAAGTTATAAATTCTGCAATTGACCCCAATAAACGGAAATATAAGAAGTTAAAAATTAAAGTCACCAAAGATGACGACCAACTCGACCTTGAATGAATCAATCTAAGTAACAAGTGAATATTTCCTTATGCTTATTTAGCGCTTCAATGACCGCAAAATGACAATGACCAATGCCGGCAATATTGTTGTAAACATCTAGATAGTAATGCCCTACTGCTGCCGCATTGAACCCAGAAAATAATTTGCTCTTAAACTTATTTTTTCACAGGAAGTAGTAAAACAGGGTCTTCAATATCGTAACCAGTTTCTTCTGGAACCCCCAGATATTTAACGACAACCAACCTTTTATTGTGTTTAGGCACACTATAATTTTGGGAAATTTTTATTGCTTTGGTGTAATGAACCGCAACATGGGTCTTACTTTGTAAAGACGGCGATTTTACAACATATTCTGTTTTATATTGCGTGATCTTTCCTGAAGGATCAAACCAAGACGATACTTGATTCTGATGAGTTTTTAATGTTTGAATTTTTACGGTCTTACTATTACTTACGACTAATGGGGTTAAATTCTTTTTAATTTTATTTAGAGCTTTATCAAATGCTCTACTATCTTGATCATAATCAATCTTATGTGTTTTTGGATTGATATAGAGAGATTTAACTTCAATCAGTTTATCAGGTGATTTACTATTTAATAGATAATAATATAGTTGTGGTAGACGTCCTCGACCATCTTCATAGTGTCTTAATACATAAAGTTTCTTCTCTTTTTGCTGATAGCCCAATACTTCAATTTTTTGTCCACCGCCCACTGTCGCATAACTATGTGCGGATAAGGTAAGAATGGTGCTAAAAGTTAGAAATTTTAGAAATTTCATGAGTTCATATCCTTGTGATCTGGTAACTATATTGTATAAATATCGATCAGATTAAAATGATACTTGAGTAAGTGTTACTTACTGTTTTTATATTCTTTTGTACAGAAGTATAAAGCTTAAAAAAGAGGCCGAAGCCTCTTTATTTTTATCGCAATCAAACTCAGTCATCAATCATCGCGAACTCTTGCTCAGGTGTGCCTTTCACTAAATGGTGACGGCTATATAACAAGTAATAGAGTATAAATCCGACATAAATCAGCGCGGCCAATAACCAAACTTTTGGGTTCACCATTAACCCTGCAACTACAGCAACGGCAGCAAGAACTAAGGCAATACAAGATGTCCATATTCCTCCAGGCGTTTTATAAGGACGAGGTAATTCAGGGCGAGACAAACGTAATTTGATATGTGAAAGCATCATCAACACATAAGAAATTGTTGCGCCAAATACCGCCATTAAAATGAGTAAATCACCCTCACCTGTTAAAGAAAGTAAAAACCCAATAATGCCCGGAATGATAATGGCCCAATATGGCGCCTTATTTTCATTGGTAAGCGATAAGTTTTTTGGCAAATATCCCGCACGTGACAATGCAAAAATCTGACGCGAATAGGCATAAATAATTGAGAAGAAACTTGCGACAAGTCCAGCAAGACCTACAAAGTTAACAAAGCTTGCCAACCATGTGTGCTGACCATATACCGCAATGAGTGCGTCAACCAAAGGTGCCCCTGAATTTTTTAAAGCATTTGAACCCGCAGCGCCTGCACCCAAAAATAAAATTAAAAGTGCAAACGATGCCAATATTAACATTGAACCAATCAAACCTCGTGGTAACGAACGTACTGGATCTTTTGCTTCTTCGGCAGCCAATGGTACCCCTTCAACCGCAAGAAAAAACCAGATGGCATAAGGTACTGCGGCCCATATTCCCATATAGCCAAACGGTAAAAAGCTACTTGCACCTGCATTAGTGCTGACTGGAATATCAAACAAACGGGCACTGTCAAAATGTGGAAGCATCGCAACGATAAATACGACCAGTGCAATACAAGCAACGGCGGTAATTCCAAACATGATTTTAAGTGCTTCACCTGCACCTTTCAGATGAATGCCCATAAAAACTAAATAGCAAATTAAATAAACAGCCCAGCCGCCAACTCCAAAGAGTGATTGGCAATATGAACCGATAAATACGGCAATGGCAGCAGGTGCAATTGCATATTCAATTAAAATCGCAGTCCCTGTGAGGTAGCCTCCAAAAGGACCAAATGCAACGCGGGCAAAACTATAGCCACCACCAGCGGTGGGCAACATCGTTGACATCTCAGACATTACAAAGCTCATGCAGAGATACATAAACGCAACGATGACTGTTGCAATAAAGAGCCCACCCCAGCCGCCTTGTGCCAGCCCAAAATTCCAACCCGCAAAGTCACCCGAAATGACGTAAGAGACACCTAGCCCCACTAAAAGTAACCAACCTACTGCCCCCTTTTTTAACTGACGTTTTGCAAAATACTCTGCGTCCTGTTGTAAAGCACCAACATCTACGCTTAATTCAGATTCTTTCATTGTCGTATGCCTTATCGACTAAATTTACACCACCAATAGTTGCGCAAAAGATATTCATAAAACTTGACAGCAAAACATCTCCCAGACCACTTGAAGTCAAGTTGATTCATTTTTTCTTTTATAAGATCGACGGCATCTCAACACAGAACGTGTTTAAAAATTAAATTGAGGAGTTGGGTTATGTCTGTAGAACAAAATGAATTTTTAAGCCAAGTTCAATTACAAATACTGGCAGAACAAGCAATTAAGCAATATCCCTCGGAATATCAAGGACAGGTCAAACTGCTGTGTCAGTCTGAAAATGCAACCTTTCAGATTTCAACTGGCTCTATCCGATATGCACTTCGAATTCACCGCCCCAACTACCACAGCAAACTCGATATACAAAGCGAGCTTGAATGGTTAGATGCTTTAAATGCGAGTGGTATTCAAGTTCCTGTTGCGATTGCAGATCAATCAGGTGAGCGTGTCATTACTTTAAAACTATCGAATGATATTTATCGTTATGCAGTCCTTTTCAACTGGGTTGAGGGCGATATGCCGACTGTTGAAGTTGACCCCACTGCATTTGAGCAATTAGGGCAAATTACCGCAAAGTTGCACGTACATAGTAAGACATGGCAAGCGCCTGAAAACTTTCAACGTATTGTGTGGAATCATGAAACCATGATCGGTGCGGATGGACACTGGGGAAACTGGAAAAATGCACCTCATTTAAGACCTCAAGATCACGGCGTGATTGAAGAAGCCATTGCACAAATTTCGAAAGATTTAAATTTTTTTGGTAAAACCCAAGAACGCTATGGCCTGATTCATGCCGATTTGCGTTTAACCAATCTATTACTACAACAAGAACGTATTGGTGTGATCGATTTTGATGACTGCGGCATGAGCTGGTTTATGCATGATCTCGCCGCCGCGATTAGCTTCAATGAACATTATGCAAATGCGCCTCATTGGGTTGATTACTGGTTAAAGGGCTATGAGCGCGTAGGTCATATTCAGTCTGAAGAATATGAAATGATCCCGACTTTTATCATGCAACGCCGCATTCAAATGATGGCTTGGAATGGTTCTCACGCACAAACAGAAATGGCTCAAAGTCTTGGAGACCAATGGTCCAATGAAACTGTACGTCTTTGTAAAAAATATCTAAACGGTCAAATGCCTGTAGGAATTTGAAAAGTGATTTAGATCGCTTTTCTTCATTTTCAATTTTTAGTTTTTAAATTTTATAGAATTTAAAGGAAGGGTTTATGCAAGCTACCCATCAACTGAGCAAAGTTGCCAAAGCACTATTACTCACCAGTAGTCTGGCAAGTATGCTTGCTCTAAGCGCATGTAATTACAACCCTATACAAAGTACATCTCCCGCAGTCGCTATTCCCAAAAAGGAATATATACAAAAAGGTCAATGGGACACTTTTAACTTTGACCAACTTAACCAATTAATTGCTACTTATGGAAAAGATAGCCCTAACTATAATCCTGAAAAACGCCCATATATTGTCACTGACTTTGACAATACTTCGGTATTTTTAGACATCGAAGAAGCAACGTTAATTTATCAGCTTGAACACTTAGCGTTTAATGTCACGCCAGAGCAGCTTAATCAGATTATTCGTAAAGGAATTAGCTCACAAAATTTTGAAGCGACCTACAATAACCAGCAAGGCCAAGCCGTCAATATTGATAAAATTGCCCCAGATATTATTGCGAGCTACACATGGCTTTATCACCACTATAGCGGTCTAAAAGGTAAGCAAAGTCTGGATCAAATTAAACAAGATCCACATTATCTCGATTTCATTACTAAAATGAGATATCTATATGCAGCGATTGGAGACACCTTTGATCATGAAGTTGCATATCCCTGGGTCACTTATTTATTTACTGGGCTTACCGAACAACAAGTCCGTAATTTGGTAAAAGCAACGGTGGCTTGGCAAATGCAGCAACCGATTGGACCTGTGACATGGACCTCTCCCGCTGCGCTTTCGGGCCAAGCAGGCGTTGTGAAAACCACTTGGGAAAATGGTTTAAGACCATACCGTGAAATGCAAAATCTATTTAAGGCCTTTCAGGATAATGGAATTGATGTCTATGTCTGCTCGGCATCTTTTATTGATGTGATTAAGGAAATTATTTCCAATCCAGAGATCGGCTATAACATTAATGAAAAAAATGCCTACGCGATGGAGTTGGAACGAGATGCACAAAATCGAATTTTACCCGAGTTTCGTCATGGCTATGCGCAAACTCAAGGTAAAGGCAAAACTGCAACCATCCAGCGTTTTTTAGTCTCTAAATATGGTTACGGGCCAATTTTTATCGCAGGTGACAGTGAGGGCGATCAAAATATGATGCAAGATTTTGCAATGACTCAGAAGGTACTAATTATCAATCGATTGCGCAGTCCAAGTTCAGATATTGGAAAATTTTCTCAGCAGGCTGTGCAGAGCTATGGTCAAGCCAATACTAAGTTTTTACTACAGGGCCGCGATGCCAATACAGGTCAATTTAGACCTTCAATGGCCAGTTTAAGTTATGGTGCGCAAACGGCAAAAACTACAAAAAATTAGTATTTCACTTATTTTCTCATGCCTACAATACATGTTGTATGCATGGGAAGCCGCCTAATTTCTTGTTTTAGTTCTGCCCTTTTTGCCTATCTCTAATGCATTTTCTGCCTTCTTTTAGTTCGCTACCCAACCTAAAGATATCTTCTTAAAGAATCAAACCTGAAACTTAAAACACCAACACATAAACAATTGTTTTACAAATACTTTTAACCACACAAAATCATGGACGTAAGCAAAAACTGGTATGGCTTTTGCTTAATATAATAATAGTTAGGAATAAATATCATGAGACTTGACATGTTACATCTCAATCCAGCTCATCTTGTCGATTCAAATATGTGTAATCAAGGTGTATTGTCTGCAGCCGCCTCTGGATTAAGCGAGTTTATTCATCAAAAAGGTGCAGATGTTGATCGTGTTTTAGGAATTAGTGGTATTAATCCTGAACTTCTCATCAGCCCAACTCTGAGCTTACAACTACCCAATTATTGCAAGGTGTTAGAACAGGCAGCCTTGGTTTCAGGTTGTGATAATTTTGGTCTGCATTATGGTCAACAGTTTCAACCGAAATCCTTAGGGCTTATTGGGTACATTGGTCTTTGTTCAAACACATTAGAGTCTGCACTCATGAACATGACCAATAACTTTTATTTACATCAGAAAGATACCCTCAATCGAATGGTCGATTTAGGAGATAGCTGGCGCATAGATTATCAAGTTCAACACGGCGCGATTTTAACTCGTCGCCAAGATGCAGAACTGACTATGGGCATGTTTATGAATGTGATCCGTGAAGTGATGGGTCCTCATTATTCACCACGCGCCATTCACTTTGAGCATACTCGACCTGAATTCTGGCAAGAACACAGCAAATTATTTAACGCACCTGTTTATTTTGATCAGCCTTTTAACTCCATCATCATTTCAAAAAAAGACGTCCAGCATACTATGCCGGGACGCGATTCTATTTTATTAACAGTGATTCTAGATACATTGCACCTACTCAATCGCGCTTCACCAAGTCAATGTCTCGCAGATCAGGTTCGCTCTCACATCCAACTTGAACTCAGTGAAGGTGAACCAAACCTTGAAAAAATCGCTCATGATATTGGTTTAACGAGTTGCACCCTTACCCGCCGTTTAAAAAATGAAGGACTGACCTTTACCCATTTAGTCGATCAAGTCCGTTGTGAGTTGGCCGAACATTATATTAAGCAGAAAAATATTCCAATTTCAGAAATGGCATTCTTATTAGGTTATTCAGAAGTAAGCGCTTTATCTCGTGCATTTAAGCGCTGGTTTGGTGTTACACCACGTCAATTAAGACACTAAAACATTCCAAATACAGGTCTTGAATAAAGGCCTTCATTTTAATAGCTGAGCAAATTAGACAAGAAAATACCCTTCAAATTAGATTTAACATCCAACTTGAAGGGTATTTTTTATAAAAGGTCTTACTTTAATTTTGTTAAGGCTTGATCTAAAGCACCGACTAACCAATCAATATCTTTTATTTGGAAAGCCAAAGGTGGGCGCAGTTTTAATACGTTGCCATAAGGACCTGCAACTGAGGTTAAAACTCGATGAGTATTTCTGAGCTCTTCAATAAGGTTCAAAGCTAATGCTTTATTCGGCTCTTTAGTGGTTCTGTCTTTAACCAGTTCAAACCCTATAAATAAACCAGCGCCACGTACGTCGCCAACCACTTCATGTTTTTCCATAAGTTTAGTGAGTTCTTTTAGAAGTAGCCCTCCCACATATTTACTATGGGTTTGCAATTCTTCTTCCTGAATGACTTTAAGTACAGCCTGTGCCGCTGCCATAGAAACAGGATTACCACCAAAAGTATTAAAATATGGAATTTTATCGCTAAAAGCAGCAAGAACTTCACTCTTGGCTAAAAGCCCTGACACTGGAACTCCGTTACCCATTGGCTTACCTGTGGTAATGATATCAGGCACAACATTGTGGCGACCAAAGCCCCAGAAAGAATCGCCAGTGCGTGCGAAACCCGGTTGTACTTCATCAGCAATAAAGATTCCCCCATTGGCATGCACGACATCAACCGCTTTTTGTAAGAACCCAACAGGATTAGGCATGACACCGTCAGAAGAAAATATTGAGTCCGCCAAAAAACCTGCAAACTTGATGCCTTTTGCATTCATATCATCAATTTGCTGTTGAATCTGCTGCGCGAACCATTCACCTAAATCATCAGTTTGAATCCGATAATAATCAGGTGCTGGAACTAGGCGAGTTGTATCATCTAAAGGTTGTTCAGTTCCCAGTGCTGGAGAACATCCTGATGTTAAACTACTGGTCCCATGATACGACTCTTGAGACACAATAATTCCTGTACCGCCGCTATATTCACGGGCAATACGAATCGCTAAATCATTCGCTTCCGAACCTGTACACATATACATGGCACGGTCAATTTCATCGGGAGTAGTTTGTAAAAGTTCTTCGGTATAATCCAAAATATTTTCATGTAAATAACGCGTATGCGTATTGAGCATTTTCATTTGCTCATTTACCGCTTCAATCACCGCAGGATGACAATGACCAATACTGGCAACATTGTTGTAAACATCCAGATATTGATGACCTGCTGCATCCCATAAATATTGCCCCTGTCCTTTCACCAGATGCACGGGATTACGATAAAACAAGCGATAGGATTCACCTAAAATTTTATTTCTTTTATCGGTCAGTTTTCGGGTAGCATGATCCAGCTCAGCAGCATGTTCTGGACGAAAGCTATTGGTATCCATAATGGTTGAACGCGTACCCATGAATGACTCCTCTATTATATTCAGCATACTTTTGCGCGAGACAATGACTGACGTAGGCAATTCATACTCTGATTCGACATATTTCAGTATTTGTTTGAAGTTACGCAAACCATATTGCTTAAGTATCTTTAAAAAAACTTGACCTCAGACCACTCAAGCCACAATTTGAAGTCAACTTATTGGTCTTATATTTCAGGGTTTCACTACTCTTTTTTTCAATAACTCAAATTTGTTACCATTACACATCTGGAGTGACTCCAAATCGCTTTATACTATGGATGCCAATTCTCAAAGTTCATCCAGTTGTGTTCTTTTCTTGAATGACATTCATTTTTAAAAGACTTGAAATTGGTTAGATGACCAAACGTAAAATATTATTGATTTTTTAAGGGTTTAATACGCATGAATAGCGCTGAAATCATGGCTGACTTATCTTCTCACACACCTATGATGCAGCAATATCTCAAAGTTAAAACGGACTATCAACATGCGTTGCTGTTCTACCGTATGGGTGACTTTTATGAACTCTTCTTTGAAGATGCTCATTTAGCAGCCAAGCTTTTAGGCATCACATTAACCCATCGTGGTAAAGCCAGTGGCCGACCTATTCCAATGGCGGGTGTTCCCTATCATTCAGCCGAAGGTTATTTGGCGCGTCTTGTTAAAGCCGGGCGCACGGTAGCTATTTGCGAACAAGTTGGAGAAGTAACAGGCAAAGGCCCTGTTGAACGTAAAGTTGTTCGTATTCTGACCCCGGGTACATTAACTGATGATGCATTACTCAGCAGTTATCAATCATCTAATCTCGTTTCATTGTGCATTCATCAAAACCAGATCGGTTTTGCTTTACTCGACTTGAGTGCGGGCATTTTTAAAGTTCAACAACAAGATTACAAGCCAGAACAATTACCTATTGAACTTGCACGTTTAATGCCAAGTGAAATCTTGATTGATGAAGACTTGGTCGACACCAATATTATCGAACAAATTAAAAAGCATTTAGATTGCCCTGTTACTAAACGTCCAAATGTAGACTTCAACCTAAATAATGCACAAAAAACCTTATGTGACCAGTTTACGGTATCAACCCTTTCAGGTTTTGGTTTAGACCCATTACCTTTAGCCAAAGCTGCTGCCGCTGCGCTTATTCACTATGCAAAAGAAACCCAAAAAACTGCATTACCGCATATTCGTTCAATCCAACTTGAACAAAGTACCGACTTTATTGCGCTCGACCCAATTACACGTCGCAACTTAGAAATTATCGAGCCATTATTTGAACACGGAACATCATTATTTCAACTGGTAAATGATTGCCAAACTGCAATGGGTGGCCGTCTATTAAGCCGCACACTCATGCAACCAGTACGTGATACTGCATTGCTTGATGCTCGTTTAGATGCGATTGAGCAACTCATTCAGGGATATCACGAAAACCCAGTTCGTTTAGTGCTTAAAGAAATTGGTGATATTGAACGTGTGCTTAGCCGCGTTGCGCTAGGCAGTGCGCGACCACGTGATTTAGTGCAACTTCGTCATGCATGTGCACAAATTCCAGCTTTAAGAACGGCGTTAACCCCAGTCATTCAAGCGAAGAAATCTAAATTATTAGTTCAACTAGATGAAGAACTTGGAGACTTCAAAGCGCTTCATCAGCATTTAATGGCAGCTATTGTTGAAAACCCACCGGTATTACTTCGTGATGGCAATGTAATTGCAGAAGGATATGATGCTGAGCTTGATGAATTACGCCAAATTCGTGATCATGCAGGTCAATTCTTAATTGATCTAGAAATTAAAGAGCGTGAACGTACCGGCATTAATACCCTTAAAATCGGTTATAACCGTGTAAGTGGTTACTACATTGAACTGACTCGTGCTCAAGCAGAACAAGCGCCAGCCGACTATATCCGTCGTCAAACTTTAAAGAATGCTGAACGCTACATTACCCCTGAGCTAAAGAGTTTTGAAGATAAAGTCCTGTCGAGTGAGTCACGTGCGCTGTCACGTGAAAAAGCATTATTCGAAGCTTTGCTTGAAAACCTTCGCGAAAATATCGCTCATCTACAAATGATGAGTTCAGCAATTGCTCAAATTGATGTCATTGCAAACTTTGCTCATCAAGCACGTTTAAACAATTGGGCGCGCCCTGAATTTACTCCGGAAACGGGCATTAAAATTCAGGCTGGTCGTCATCCTGTCGTTGAAGCATTAAATAAAGCACCATTTACCCCAAATGATACTTTCCTTGATGCTCAGCACCGCATGGCAATTATTACCGGTCCAAATATGGGCGGTAAATCAACCTTCATGCGCCAAACGGCATTAATCAGTTTACTTGCTTATTGCGGTAGCTATGTTCCGGCTAAAGCCGTCAAACTTGGTCCAATTGACCGCATTTTTACCCGTATTGGTTCAGCCGATGATTTATCTACAGGTAAATCTACCTTTATGGTTGAGATGACTGAAACTTCGCAAATTTTGCATCATGCCACCAACCAGTCGTTGGTGTTAATGGATGAGGTTGGCCGCGGAACCAGTACTTATGACGGTTTATCTTTAGCATGGGCATGTGTGGTCGACTTAACCAAGCGCGTAAAATGTTTATGTTTATTCGCGACTCATTATTTTGAATTGACCGAACTTGGTAGTGAAGCAGGAATTGATAACTATCATGTCACGGCGCAAGAGCTGAACGGCAATCTGATTTTATTACATAAAGTTCAGCAAGGCCCTGCAAGCCAAAGTCATGGTTTACAGGTCGCAAAATTAGCGGGTATTCCTGCCAATGTTATTAAAGAAGCGCAGAAACGTTTGCGCATTTTAGAAAAACAGCAGCAACAACATCTACAAACCAGTTTTCAAAATGATTTGTTTGCTCCACCAGATGCAAACTCTGGTTCACAAATCATAGAGAAAGTTGTCGAGATCGAAGTTTCATCCCCTGCTCTAGATTTGCTTAAGCAAATTGAAGTCGATAACTTATCGCCTCGTCAGGCGCTTGAACAACTCTACGAGTTAAAAGCTGCACTCAAATCTTAATAAAGCACTTCCGAATAAGCAGGCTTAGGTCTGCTTATTCATATCGGAGAATAATATTTATATGATCTTAAGATCTTTGCAAAGTTCAGAAATTGATCTTATTTGGCAGCAGATTAGCCGCCGTGAATTAATCACTCAAAACTACATACAAAAACAGCAACAGTTAGAATTGGTTGATTGTTTTTTTGATGTACAAAATTGGGACTCATATCATCTAGAAAATGACCCACCTAAACTCAAACAACTCTATGCACAAGGTTCAATATTTGTAGGTGCATTTGACGCCTCTGAAAAGCTCGTTGGCGTGAGCGTAGTCTCAAACCAAGTGATAACAGACTATCCTCACGCTAAATTACTCCATTATTTCTATGTGGATGCTGACCAACAAGGTCAAGGCATTGGTGCTAAGCTTATGCAAGCCGCAAAAGAGTCAGCCAAGCAACTCGGTGCAGACCAACTGTATATTTCAGCAACCCCAAGTCGACGCACTGTAGACTTCTATATGAAGCATGGCGCGCAACCCTTAAATGCTCCAGATCAACAACTTTGGCAGCTCGAACCTGAAGATATTCATTTACTATGTAAGCTTTAGCTCTAAAAATTTAAGATTTTCTAAGCAAAAAAGCCGTAAATCAAAATTTGTAAAACAAAAAATGAAAAGTTAAGGTATTTATTAAAATAGATGCCTTGACTTAAATGACATCTAAATAATTAAATAAAATATTTTTTAAGTTATTGTTTTATAAAATATATTATTATTTTAATTTTATAGACTACGCTCTGCTGGGTTTACAAGATATGTTTGATTATCAACGTATTAACTTATCTTCATATGCATGAATAAAGAATATCAATAAAAGCAATTGTTTGTTTACCCCTTTTTTGCCTAAAATAAGCTATTCGAAATGAAACCATATTTTTTAGGTAGCTGTCGCCATGACCTTTGTTGTCACTGAAAATTGTATTAAATGTAAATACCAAGATTGCGTAGAAGTTTGTCCTGTAGACTGTTTTTACGAAGGTCCGAATTTCCTAGTGATTAATCCGGATGAATGTATTGACTGTGCATTATGTGAACCAGAGTGCCCGGCAAATGCAATTTTCTCTGAAGATGAGTTACCTGAAGGCCAAGAGGTATTTATTGAATTAAATGCTGAACTTTCTCAAAAATGGCCTAACATTACTCAAATTGGCGATCAACCAGCTGACCGTGAAGAATGGAACGGCAAACCTGATAAATTACAATATCTTGAAAAGTAATTTCAAAAAAGATCAGCAACCGCTGATCTTTTTTTATACCCTATTCAAACATTTCATTGCAAATTCCTCGTAATTTGTGCACTGTTTTGCATTAAAATACCCGCAATATTTATAAGTGCTTAATTTTTCTTATGCGGAAGTTTTTGCAGAGTCTGGTGCCCTTATGCATAATCCCAGCGGTTATGGTAGGTTGTGTCAGCTCTCCCCAACACACAACAACAGGCAAAACCTCTCCAAGTGGTAAACGAATCTTTATTCCACAAGAGCGCGTTATTATCGAGCGCCCAATTCCCCCTAAAGTTGAGCCTGCATCTTATCGAAGTTGGTTAAGTTCTGGTGAAAATTACCAACGTGTTCGTGAATACGAAAAATTCTTAACCCGAAATAACGTTGCAGGCATTGTGCCAAGCTTTGAGTTATTACGTTCGGCACGTGATTGGCAAAAATGTGGCCGCTCAGAATATGCTGTACCTAATCGCGAGCTATGGGGAAATTCTTTATCTACCCTACGCGTATTTAAATATTTAGTTGCAGCAAAAGTTCTTACCGACTTTGAAGTGACCTCGGTTTACCGAGACTTACCTTTAAATGAATGTGCAGGCGGCGCAAGCTCATCTAAACATTTATTTAACTCGGCAATCGATTTCCGTATTGGTCCTGAGTTCCCACAAGCTCAAGATTATGCATTTATCGAAAACACCAAGTTTAAACTTTGTCAGTTCTGGGCTCAGCATGGTCAAAGCTTAAATATGGGTATTGGTCTATATAGTTCAGGTCAAATTCATATTGATACTCAAGGCTATCGTACTTGGGGACCTGACCTCACCCGAAATAGTTCAATGTGTAATTTCTAATAAAAAACTCCTTTCAACTGAAAGGAGTTTTTTTTATTGTTCATTTCCCAATCAACCAAAATTTCTTGAAACGAAGATTTTTGCACTCTAGGCATAAACGTTTAAAATAGCCCGATCAACATATAGGTAAATTTGATTATGCAGCAGATGTGGACAGACATTGACCAATATATCGATTCACATTTAATTCCTGAAGACCCGCGACTCGAATATGCATTAAAGAATACCGACGAACACGGCTTTTCAAATCATCTTGCAGTAGCTCCTAACCAAGGTATGTTCTTGCAGATGCTTATTCAAATGAATAAATGCAAACGAGTTTTAGAAATCGGAACCTTTGCTGCATATAGTACCATCTGGTTAGGCCGTGCCTTACCTGAAGATGGTTATTTACTCACAATAGAAGGCCGTGCTACTCATGCCGAAATGGCACAGAAAAATATCGATCATGCCAATCTTCCTGTAAAAGTTGATCTTCGAGCTGGCCGTGCTGCAGATATCCTTTCTGCAATTGATCCTCAATCAATCGAGCCTTTTGATTTTATTTTCATTGATGCAGATAAACAGGGTTATCCTGAATATTTAGAATTGAGTCTGAAATTCTCAAGATCAGGTACGATTATCGTGCTCGACAATGTAATTCGTGCAGGTGATATTTTAGATCCTGACAATAAAAAACCGAGTATTGAAGGCATCCGTGAAATGTTTAAAACCTTAGAAAACCATCCGCAAATATTGTCTTGTACAGCCTTACAAACAGTTGGCTCAAAAGGTCATGATGGCTTCGCAATTGCAATTGTGAAATAATGGTTAAAAAATCATCTTTTTTATTTTATTATTTATAATCAATTAATTACTTTTATTACTGTTGCTTTTCCATATAGTTATCCACAAGATTTGCGGATAACTATATGCAAATCTCATCATTTAGCCACAAGTAATGGCACAGTCGCGTTTCGGAATATGGTTGTCGCAATACTTCCCAAGAAGAATTGGTGAATTTTGCTATGACTAAATGCCCCTAACACAATAATTTGAATACCGTGTTCTTGTTGGTACTCTAAAATATTTTGTGCAACATCGCCATAACGGTAAACGGTGACTACATCGAGCCCCGCTTGTTTAAGATAATGTTCTGGTTCATTTAATATTTCTGGATGATCGCCTACATACACCAAATGACATTGCAGTGTTCGCAATAAGTCACTTTGGGCAATACGGCGCATCATTTTTTGGCAAGTTGGCGAATATTCATAAGCAAAGATAAATCGTGTTGGTACTTTAAAGTTTTCGCCAATGGTCAACACAGTACAATTCGCACCACGAATGAAGTTTTCAACATTGCTACCGATTGGTTTATGTTTCTCGGCTGCTCTTTCCCCGACTCGACCTAAAATAACGATGTCATTTTCATGTAAGAGATTAAAACTTTGTTCTAAAAAATCACCTTTTTCTTGAATTTTTGAACTGGTAATTCCATGTTTTTCTTGAATAAGATCAGAAATATGGCGGAGTAAATTATTACTATAGTCTAACGCGAGTTCACTTTGTTTTTGCTCTAGCTCAGCTAACTCTTTTAGCAGCATTGCATTGCTTTCAAAGCCGATTACCCCACTAATTTCACCAAGATGGTAACTGGCTGGGTAATAGTCCAGAATTTGTAATAATACAAGTTCCCGTCCGGTCGCTTTAGCAACCCATGCTGCTGCATCAGCAATAGCATTAATACACGGTGATGAGTCAATACACGCAATAACACGGTTCATGTTAGCCTCTCTTCTTCAGGTCTATTGCCTTGGAGATTATTATTAAAACTTAGCTTTAACTTAACATAGATAAAAATTGGTATGTTAAGGTTTATGTATAAAAACCAACTTTTTTGTTTAAAGATCAAACATTTTATTACATTCTTAAGACTGCATTATTCTCTTAAACGAATAAATTTTGCAGGATTTCCGCCGACAATATGGTACGGCTCAACATCTTTGGTCACCATACTATTCATCCCGACCACAGCATGTTTACCGATTTTTATACCGTCTTTGATTCCCACATGCGCCCCCAACCAAACGTCTTGCTCAATTTCAATTCCTTTGGACGTAACTGGCTGTTGGTAAAGTGGACGGTCGAGTTGCATCCCATGGTCAAATGCATATAAATGGCAATACGCGGCGATACGGACTTGGTCATGCAACTTTATGCCTGCTCGCCCACCATCTAAAATACAATGATGGTTAATCGCGACTTCATTGCCGATTTCGAGTGGTCCATGCAATGTGCAATCAGCCGCAATAAAACTATTATCCCCAATAATAATTTTGCGGCCTGGTTCAGCAAAAATATGTGCTAGCGGCGAAATAAAACAATTTTCACCAATCTCAACGGTTTCCATATCCATTAAATAAGCTTGATATTCTTTTTGCCACTCTTCAGCCCAAGCACGGTTTTTAGGTTTCAACGTCCAATATAACCATGGCATATAGTTTAAGCGGTGCTTATGTTGCTCACGATATTTCAGTAAGGAATCAGTCATCTGTTAATTCCTCTTCAATTTTTAATTCTTCACGACCACGTGTTACGTCTCTGAGTTTTAAGGCAAGCGGTTCAATTTGATGTATTTGTAGTCTCGCTTCAATATCTACACCTGTTGCCGTGTAGGTTTCCTGATATTCAATCTGTTGTTGAGTCAGCTCATATTGAAATATGGCCCATTCATTAAAATGACACGAAAAGTGAATTGTCTTCTTTGCAATGAGTTCAATACGTTCAGCCAATAATAAACATTGTCCAGCACAGCCACCGTATGCTCTCACAAGGCCGCCTGTCCCCAGTTTTATTCCACCATACCAACGGTTAACCATCACAATAATATTCGTCAGGTCATTCCCTTCAATGGTCGCCAAGATTGGACGGCCTGCCGTTCCTGACGGTTCACCATCATCGTTAAAGCGTACGTTATGCCCAATTTTCCACGCCCAACATTGATGAGTGGTCGAGATATCCTTGTTGTATTCTAAAAATTCTTTAACCTGCTGTTCATTTTCTACTGGCGCAGCAATGGCCTGAAATCTACTTTTTTTAATTTCTTCTTCAAATGTAATCTGTGATGCAATCGTAAAAGCCATAAATAAGATAAAGCACAATAAAAATCAAATTATAACGTGAATTTAATAGAATCAAACCTATAAAAAAAGCCCCGAATCTCGGGGCTTTTTTATTATCTTTCTCGTAACGCTTCTTTGGCTTTATTAAATGGTTTAAGTAAGTAATCGAGTACTGTTTTTTGACCAGTACGAATATCTACTGTTGCCACCATACCCGGTGTAATACCAAACGCTTTACCTTCTTTATTGTAAAGCTTATCGGAATCAGTGCGGATATAAACACGATAATAGAATTGGTCCTGTTTCACTTCATCACGAATGGTATCTGGTGAAATAACCGTAACCTTACCTTTTAAACCACCATAAATTGAGTAGTCATAGGCCGTGATTTTAACCAGTGCTTCTTGTCCTGGACGAATAAAGGCAATGTCACGTGGCAAAATACGCGCTTCAATCAGCAATTGCTCATCAATCGGTACAATGGTCATCAATTTACCATTTTGTGGAATAACTCCACCATGGGTAGTTACTGCAATTTCTTTTACAACACCACGTACCGGTGCTCTGAACACTGCACGATCTAAACTGTCACTACGACCCAGTACGATTTGTTGTTGCGTTTCGCTATCCGTATTCGCTTTAGATAACTCTTCACGGGCTTTCACATAGTACTGGTTCTGTGCATCATTCATTTTATTTTGCAAATCATTTGCTTCACGACGTAAACGTAAAACCTCAACCTCACTAGCTGCACCTTTAGCAACTAGCGGCTCTGTCATTGCTAGTTCTTGTTGCACCAGTTGTAACGCCTGTCTTAAACCTGCAAGCGTTTGTTCAAGATCAGCACGTCGTGAGCGATATAGTGCTGTTTCTTCTTGTACCAGCTTTGGTTCTTTCATCACAATTTCAGGAAAAACCAAAGGTGTGCCATTTACTTCCGCACGCAAACGCGCTGCTGTCGCTTGAGCAGAGATCAGTAAAGATCTTGATTCACCAACATTAGAGGCAAAACGGGTTGGATCGAGCTGCGCAAGAATTTCGCCTTTTTGAACAATATCGCCTTCTTGTACATTCAGCTTGGTTAAAATACCGCCTTCTAAAGACTGGATGACCTGCTCTTTAGATGATGGAATGACTTTACCTGTACCGGTAGAAACTTCTTCAAGCTTAAATACCCAAGCCCAGATAAAGAAAATAACTAAGCCAATGCCCACAATCCAGATTACTAAGCTCGCACGTGGTAAGGGTGGCTCACTATAAGAGACATTCATTGAACGGGTGAGTTGTTGTTCTTGTTGTGGTTCGCTCATGAATTACCCCCTTGGCTCACTTGTTTTTGTTGGGCTGTTGATTGATTGAGTACCTGATCTCTTGGACCGTCCATCACGATTTTGCCTTCGTTAACGACAATAATACGATCCACCAGTTCTAAAACAGCACGGCGGTGGGTCGCAACGACCAAAGTACGATGTGCTAGCCAACCTTTTAAATGATCAATCAGTTGTTTCTCTGCCACGTCATCAATTGCGGCTGTCGGTTCGTCTAACAATAAAATGTTAGGTTGACGAATCAACAAACGAGCCAGTAACAATGCTTGTTTCTGACCACCAGAGAAACCAACACCACCTTCTAAAATCAGATGATCTAACCCTTCTTTTTTCTCTTGAACAAAAGGTAATGCACCAGTCACCACTAAAGCTCGAAGAATCTCTTCATCCGTTGCAAGCGGCGCGCCTAAAGTGAGGTTTTCACGAATCGTACCGTAGAAAAGATGCGCATTCTGGTTAAGTAAGCCCATATCACGACGTACATCAGACGGATCAATTAATGAAAGATCGAGACCATCTAAATGTACTGCGCCTTGAGTTGGAACTTGCATACCAGATAGAAGCTGGAGCAGTGTCGATTTACCTGCACCGTTACGCCCCAATATGGCAATTTTTTCACCAGCGCGAATTTTTAAATGACGGATTGCCAAACTTGGTTTCGGGTCTTCTTCGCCATACTGGAATAAGACATTTTTTAATTCATAGTCGCCATTTAAAACTGCTTTGTGTACCAGATGCGAACGGTCAGCCTGATCAATCGGACGCTGCATGAGTTCATCAAGGCTTTGTTTTGCGACTTTTGCTTGCTGTAAACGACCCAAAACACCTGTAATCTGTGCAATAGGTGCCAACATACGTGAAGATAGAATGGAGCAAGCTACTAACGCACCTGTAGTCATTTCACCGTCCATTACGGCAAAACATCCTACCAATACCACAATTGCATAGGTCAAACCTTGAAGCATTTGAGTCCATGCCATTAAGGTACCGACAATTTTACGCTGTCTCATCCCGATATCGGCTGAAACTTCATTCATGTGGTTCCACTGATTTTGGAAACGTGATTCAGCACGCAATAGCTTAATATCTTCGATGCCCTGCACCGCTTCGACAAGAATTGCGTTACGGATTGAAGACTCTCTCATGCCCTCTTGTGCGAGTTGCGCTAGCTTCTTTTGCACCAGAATACCCGGCAAAATCATAAGTGGCACAACCAGCAACATCACCCAAAATAGCTTTCCGCCAATAATCGCAAAAATGATCAGGAAAAGGAAAAAGAACGGGAAATCAGCAATAGCACTAATGGTGGTTGAAGTCACCAGTTCACGAACACCTTCGAGCTCACGAATCTGGGAAATAAAACTACCGGTAGACTTTGAACGGTCTTTATTTTTGATGCGTAAGGCATGACCAAATACACGGTCAGACACCCGTAAGTCAGCACGTTTACCAATAATATCGGATAAATATACCCGTGATATACGTAAGGTAAACTCAAAAAGTGCTGCAATGAGTACACCCCCTGCCAGCACCCATAAAGTCGGGATAGACTGTGAGGGTACAACACGGTCATACACTTGCATTGAAAAAATAATGGTTGCCAGTGCCAAGACATTGGCAATGAGTGAGGCAAACATAATATCAACGTAGCGCTTCCAGTCTCTTAGAACAATCGACCAGAACCAGCTTGCTTCGTACGGTTTGATATATTCGTCAATACGCGCATCGGGAATAGACGTTTCAGGACGCAGAATATAGACATTCTTAATTGTTGTTTTTAAGACATCTAAGCTTAAATTTTGGGAAAGGCCATGATCTCCACTAAACTGGATACTGACATTTCCTTGAGTATCAGCCTTATCAATTACACCAACTTGTCCGTCATTAAACTCGACCATGACAGGTAAACGCCATGGGTTGAGCAACTCTAAAGAAAACGGCACTTTACGTAAATTGAGTCCTACCTGACGTGTAATGAGCTGTAAAACATCATCAAGGTTTTGATTTTGGTTCCAGTCAAGTTGTAAACGAATCCTTTCTTCTGAAGGCTCAATTCTATAATGTTTAGCAATCGTTAAGACCGCCTGTAACCAGGGCTGGTAATTTATTTTTGTCATCATGGTTGTACTTCGAACCCCTGAATTGAAATATTATTTAAGTCATAAGCTTGGCGGGAACGTCCTGTTGCTGCAATGTACTGAACAATACTGCTGTAGATGTCATAACGTGCAGTTTCAAGTTCCGAATTGGCGCTATGAATCGCTTGTTCAGCATTCAGTAGGTCAACCAATGAACGGGTACCGAGTTTGTACTGCTCTTGATAAAGTTCGCGTGTACGAACTGTTGTCGCTTGGCGGTTGGCTAAAACCTGCATTTGACGTTGTTTATTTTCAATTTGTTCACGGCTAGTTCTGATCTGATCGAGCACATCCAGATACACAGAATTCACTTTAGATTTAGCGGCTTCTTCTGCATAACTTGCCATTTTTACTTGGGAAGAAACTGCCCCACCTTGATAAAACTGGCTGGTGGCTTCAAGCATGATGGAACTATATAAACCGTCGTCCTCATCATTGTTTGGGTTTTTTCCATTAATGGCCTGACTCACCGAGCCTTTCACTGCCAAAGTTGGATAACGTGTTAAACGAGTCTGTTCCTTTTGAGCTTTAGCCACTTCAATGCCCGCTTGTGCAGCGATCATTTTTGGAATGGTATTAAACTCAGGCTCACCATATAAATCAGATACTTTCACCAAATCATCTGAAATAATCCAACCTGTACGCGAAACATCAGCACCCAACAATGTTCTTAAATGTTGTTGGTACTGACGTAATAAAGATTGCTGTGCAATCAAACCGGACTGTGCAGCTTGTAAATAAGACTGAGCTTGGATCGGGTCAGCCTGACTGCTAATACCAGCATTTGCACGTAAATTAGCGATTTCCTGAATTCGCTGAATACCCGCAATTTGCTGCTCGGCAATTTTATTTAATTGGAGATAGCGCTGAATATTGATAATCGACTGAGCCACATCAAGTGCAATATCATCAATGCTGACCAACACATTCGCCTGCTCGACTTGGAGTTTAGCCTTCTCAACCGATACGCCTGATTTGACTTTACCAAAATCATAAAGCATTTGAGTTGCGTTTAAAGTCAATAACTGCCGACCACGTTCACCACTACTCAAGTCTCCTGTGGTAATACCACCTGAAATTTGAGGATAGTAACCTGCCTTCGCAACATCAATACCAGCGTTTTGGCCAGCTAGAGTTGAAATGGCTTGGGAAATATCAGGGTTACGCTGGATGGCGATTTTCACCGCTTCCTGTAGAGTCATTTTCCTTGATGGCAAATTTGAATAAGATGAAGCTGCTCTATCATTGAGCTGAACAGTCGGAAACTCCTGCACTCTAGAACGATCTAGCCTAAAATTACTCAACTCTTGCATCTTAGCGACTTTAAATTCATCACTACTTTTAGGGGCAAAAAGTTGTGATAAGTTGTCTTTTAATGTGTGATATTGCTCACTTGGTTTAGCGGCATATATCACCATAGGTACATGCAGTGAAGTTAAAAGCATCAACCCTTTCAGGAAAGCTGGCTTTTTACATGTCCTTTTTACTCTTCTCTGGTTATATCCAATCATGCTTGTCTTGTTGATCTTGTTTGTTATCGTTTAAAAGCTTTTACATTCTACATATTTTTTTGCATAAAGAAGCATAAATGCAGGAATAATTCACACATTATTTTTTCATCAAATGAACCGTATAATTTATTGTTTTTTAATAATTAAATACAAAAAAGCTAAAAAGAAGCATTGACCTCTTTTTAGCCAAATAGATTAACTTTTTTATTTAAACTGTAAAATCGTCACCTAAGTAGACTTTACGTACCTGTTCGTTATCCAGAATTTCTTGTGGAGTGCCTTCTGCAATTACCGCACCTTCGCTCACAATATATGCACGTTCACAGATCGCCAAAGTTTCACGTACGTTATGGTCTGTGATAAGCACACCAATACCACGATCTTTTAAGGTCTGGATAATATCTTTAATATCACCTACCGAAATTGGATCGACACCGGCAAACGGTTCATCAAGTAACATAAACTTAGGATCAGCAGCCAATGCACGTGCAATTTCAGCACGGCGGCGCTCACCACCAGACACACTCATTCCCAATGAATCTTTAATATGACTGATTTTAAAGTCATTCAACAATTCAGTAAGACGTTGTTGGCGCTGTTGTTTATTTAAATCTTTGCGTGTTTCTAAAATAGACATAATATTTTCAGCAATTGTCAGCTTTCTAAAGATAGAAGCTTCTTGCGGAAGATATCCGATTCCTTTACGTGCCCGTTCATGCATTGCCAAATCGGACATATCAAGATCATCAAGGTGAATTTCACCTTTGTCCATACGCACTAGCCCAACAACCATATAGAAGCTTGTTGTTTTTCCTGCACCGTTAGGGCCAAGCAAACCAACAATCTGTCCACTTTGCATACTAAAAGATACGTCTTTGACGACCCAACGTTTACTATAGTTTTTTGCTAAGTGCTTAATACACAAAGTTTGGGGTTGAAGAGCTTGTTGCATTAGTCACGCGCTCCTGGGAAACTTTTTGAAGTTGATGGCGGAATAATAATTTGAACACGGTTTGATGATGAACCTTGAGCTTCAACATCACCTTTGTTCATACTATATTTCAATGAGTTACCGCGGATGCTTGAACCATCTTGATATAGATATGCACCACCAGTCAAAGTAATAATGCCTGTATCTGCATTATAAACAATGGTTTGACCCTCGCCTCGTGCAACGCCCTTGTCAGCACTAATTTGCTGTTGGAATTTAGACGGTCTACCTTTGGCAGTAATCGTTTGAATTTCACGTTTAGAGTTTAGCGTAGCAACAATTGAGTCGGCTTGAAGCTTCATCGTCCCTTGCTCAATCACGACATTACCCGTATAAGTCGTTAAACCCGTTTTCTCATTATAAGTTGCACGGTCTGCCACTAACGAAATTTGTTGATTACGGTCAGACGGTAAAGCAAAAGTCGAAGCAGATGATAAAGCAACGAATGTAATTACCGCAGCTTGTTTTAGGAAAGCTGAAGAACGTTTTAAATTAAGACTTTGGTGCATACTTTCCTCGAATATTAAAAAATTCGTACTGACCATTATTCAAATTAGCTTTTAACCCTTTGCTGACAAACTCGGCTTGCGGAGATTGAACAACCACTTGGTGATCTGTTTCAATTTCTCGGGTTTTTGGATATCCGGTTAACTCATCAGTTTGGAATTCAATCTTCCCTTGTGGTGCCAGTTTAGTTGCGACCACATCACCCGATAAAATAACTTTACGGTTATCATCGTAGCCATTTGCCTGTTTTGCAAAGAATGTCGCATCAACTTTGCCATCTTTATACATCGAGGCATTAAGTTGATCCAACTTTGATGTTTTTTGTTGCATATCCTGTTCAAGCTGACGAACTTCAGCACGAATATACAAATTGCCTTGATCATCAGTTTGAGTCAAATGGACGCCCTGCGCTGAATATGTCATATTCTTCGCAGAACCAATGTCTAGTTTTTTTGCCTTGCCACTATAGTAGTAGTAACCACCACTTATAGCAGCAACCACTACAGCAACAATTGATAAAACTCTGGTATCCATGAGCAGGAATAGCCTACCTTTTTAAGTAATCTTATTATTAATGCGGTACTGCAAGATATTTTTCAAGAAGTTCTTGGTAAATGCCTTTTGCGATCAGCAACATATCACAGACTTCACGAACTGCACCACGCCCACCCATCGATTGCGTAACCAAATGCGCACGGCGACGTACTTCTTCGTGACCATTTGGCACAGTAACACTCATACCTGCGATTGCAAAAGCAGATAAATCAGGCCAATCATCGCCCATATATAAGCAATCAGACGGCAAAATATTAAACTGCGCACAAGCTTCACGAAGTGCTGAGCCTTTGTCTTCACGGCCTTGAAAAACGAGGTCTACGCCTAAATCAGACATACGTTTTTCAACAATATTACTTTTTCTGCCTGTAATAATGATAACTTTCATGCCGGCTTGCTGTGCAAGCTTCATTCCTAAACCATCACGAATATCGAATGATTTAATTTCATCGCCACTATTGGTTAAGGTTACGAAGCCATCACTCAAAATACCATCAACATCCAGAACCAATGCCTGTAAATGACGTGCTTGTTCTAACAATGCATAAGATGCCATTGATTAATTTACCCCTGCCTGAATAAGGTCATGCATACTAATTACACCAATCACTTTGTTTTGGTCATCTACCACCACAAACTGACTAATTTTTTTCAGGTTCAGCTGTTGTAAAGCTTCTACCGCACGTGCTTCTTGAGAAATCGTTGATGGTTTTTTTGTCATCACTTCTGAAACAGGCAAATTCACATCAAAACCTTGCTGTTTATCAATTAAACGGCGCAAGTCACCATCGGTGAAAATACCAAGTAAATGTTCTTGTTCATCTACAATTGTCGTCAAGCCTAAACGTTTATTAGAAATTTCATAAAGCACTTGATTCATTGGCGTATCTGGTGAAACTTTTGGCAGCTCATCGCCTGTATGCATCAGATGTTTTACATGTAAAAGTAAGCGTTTACCCAACGCACCTGCTGGATGGGAGCGGGCAAAATCATCTGCGGTAAAACCACGCGCTTCAAGTAAAGCGACAGCCAGTGCATCACCCAATACTAAAGTTGCTGTCGTACTCGACGTAGGCGCTAAACCTAATGGACATGCCTCGTCAGACTCACCTAAAGTTAAAGCGATGTCGGCATTTTGCGGCATTGGGCCTTTATCATCACGGCTAATGGTAATAAGAGGAACGCCAAGATGTTTGATTAAAGGCATCAACATCATGATTTCATCGCTTTTTCCAGAGTTGGAAATCGCAATTAAAACATCACCACGAACCAGCATTCCCAAATCGCCATGTCCAGCTTCGCCCGGATGCATAAAGAAAGATGGTGTACCAGTTGAGGCGAAAGTAGCAGCCATTTTACGGCCAATATGCCCTGACTTACCCATGCCAGTGATCACAACACGACCTTTACACTGTAACAATATTTCACAAGCTCGGTTAAAACTGTCACCAATTTGTGTTGCTAACACGTCTAAGGCTTGTTGCTCAATACGCAATGTTGCTAATGCGCTGCTTTGGAAATCTGTAGGATTGGGCATACGAGTTTGACTCAAAATAATTGATCTGATCTCTTGTGAAGATCGGTGATTTTAATCAAAAGATTTGGGGGCATTCTAACATAACTCAATCATCTACACGTTTTTAAATGTATAAGATTTCACAAGCTTATAAAATTCTTGCATAAACCTTTGTGAAAAATGATGCATCAGTTATTATGTAACACTGTTTTTGTTGAGTGTTTGAAAACCCTTATGCAACCGTTTGTTTTATATAACTCTGAGCAACGAAAAAAAGTTGAATTTGTACCTCGCAAAGAAGGTCACATCGATATGTACGTCTGCGGTATGACCGTTTACGACTACTGTCATATCGGGCATGCTCGAGTTATGGTTGCATTTGACTACATTATTCGTTTCTTACGTAGTCAAGGCTGGAATGTTCGCTACATTCGCAACATTACCGACATTGACGACAAAATCATCAAACGTGCGAATGAGAATGGTGAAACAATCCAACAACTCACCACTCGTTTCATCGATGCAATGAATGAAGATGCAGCGAACCTAGGCTGTTTAGCACCAGATGAAGCACCTAAAGCGACTGAATATATCGACCAGATGCAAAATATGATTGGCAATTTGGTGAATAAAGGCGCTGCTTACCCTGCTTCAAACGGCGATGTTTATTTTGAAGTGACCAAATTTGAAAAATATGGTCGCCTCTCTGGCCGTAAGCTTGATGACATGCAAGCTGGCGCAAGTGAACGTGTTGATGTAGAAGTTGAAAAGAAACATCCTTTTGACTTTGTACTTTGGAAACATGCAAAAGAAAATGAACCGTCTTGGGCATCACCTTGGGGTAATGGCCGTCCGGGTTGGCACATTGAATGTTCTGCAATGTCGACTTGCTGCTTAGGCAATCACTTTGACATTCATGGTGGTGGTTCAGATTTAATGTTCCCGCACCATGAAAATGAAATTGCGCAAAGTGAAGCATCAACTGGTGAGCAATATGTAAACTATTGGATGCATGTTGGCTTCATTAACGTTGATGGTGAAAAGATGTCTAAGTCTTTAGGCAACTTCTTTACGATTCGTGACGTGATGGAGAAATTCCACCCTGAAGTGATTCGCTACTTTATTGTATCTTCACACTATCGTAGTCCTGTGAACTTCTCTGATGTAGCACTTAAAGAAGCAAAAACTTCTTTAACTCGCTTCTATCATTCATTTAAAGCTTACCAACAAGTGTACGGCCAAACGACAATTGAAACGCTTGATCAAAGCTTTATTGAGCGTTTTAACAATGCAATGTGTGATGATTTCAACACTGCCGAAGCAATGGCTGTATTGTTTGAACTGAACAAAGAGTTAAACCGTGCCGTAAAAGAAGAGCAAGCTGACCAAGCAACTGTGCTTTATTCGACATTACGTCACCTCACTAACATTTTAGGTTTGGTACAACACAATGTAGATGATTTCTTAAAATCGGATATTGGACAAGAAGCGCTTGCTCTGTCTGATGCGGAAATTGAAGATTTCATTCAACAACGTGTAGATGCGAAAAAAGCAAAAGACTTTGCTAAAGCAGATGGTATTCGCCAGTCTCTACTCGACCAAGGTGTAGTACTTGAAGACACTCGCCAAGGTACAGTTTGGCGTCGTGCTGATTAAACGTTCAATTAGATCACAAGAGTGTTGACACTTTAATGAAACACTCTATAATGTGCTCACATTGCGGGAATAGCTCAGTTGGTAGAGCATAACCTTGCCAAGGTTGGGGTCGCGAGTTCGAGTCTCGTTTCCCGCTCCAAAATTTAAAAACCACTTAATTCGAAAGGATTAGGTGGTTTTTTTATTGTCTATTGGTTAGATGGGACTAATTTAAATTAATATAAAAACATACATCATCCACATTAATTTTATTAGTAAAAAGATGCCAAATATTATGAACCGATCATAAAAACTACTCACTGCCTCTTAAATTCGAATTCAAAGACGCATTTGTATAAATCTTAATTTCCAGCCTTATAAAACTAGTCAGCTCCTACACCAGCCAAGCAGAAAAATTTTAAACAAGAGCCTTTTTACATATAAATTTTTAAAATATACAGTTTTCCACTTCAAATATAATAAAAAATGTATAAAATATTCATGTTTTTAAAAATTAAATACAGGACTTATCATGGAATATTTTTCTACTGTCTCGGCTATCTGTCGCGCAAGCATGAAAAGCCCTTCTAATGCTTTAATCAACCATATTAAAAAACTTATCAAGGCATTAGAGAAAGATAACCAAAATGACCAAGCTCAAGTGCTAAAAGAAATAATAGCCAATCAAAGTATTGAAACAGAATTGAAACCAAGTCGTATAGCACTATCTAAAATGGCTCTAGGAGGTGAAATTTTACCCTTAGGTTTGAAGCCCCCTGTTGATAAAGAATCAGGTAATTATTTAGCTGAAATTTTATCCCCACAGGATTTCAATCTAAGTAAACCAACTTTTGATCCGATACTTGAGCAAAGTATTAATTATTTGCTAGAAGAATGGAGAAATGTAGATAAACTCAAAGAAAATGGCCTCAACCCAGCGTATTCATTAATGCTTTTTGGTTTACCTGGTACTGGTAAAACTTTATTAGCAACATATTTAGCCTCTCAATTAAATTTACCTCTAGTAGTAGCCAAGCTAGATGGATTGCTATCTTCATTTCTCGGTACAACCGCTAGAAATATTGCTAATTTATTTACTTTTGTAAATAGATATCAATGTATTTTACTTTTAGATGAATTTGATGCGATTGCAAAACTTAGAGATGATCCTAATGAGCTGGGAGAGTTAAAACGTGTGGTCAATACCTTATTACAATGCTTAGATGAAAGAAGTAAGTTTGGCTATACAATTGCTATTACAAATCATGAAAATTTATTAGATCCTGCTATTTGGAGAAGATTTGACTTAAGAATTGAAATTCCAAAACCTACAATTGAAGTACGTAAAGAAATAATAAATAGTTTGGCTAAACAGATTATTAATTTTTCTGAGGTCCAGATCATTTTTCTTGCTAAATTAACTCAAAACTATAGTGGTTCAGATATCACTAAATTAATGGGCTTTCTAAACAGAAAAAAGATTTTAGCAAATGAAGATTTCAACTTTATTAACACAATAAAAGAGTTCGTTAAACTCAATGCAAACCTTACTAATACTGAGTTTGTTAATAATTTGAATTCAGATGATGAAAATTTAGTTAAGTTTTTAAAACATAATGCTATATTTCAATTAACTCAAACAGAAATAGCTGAGCTATTAAATACAACCCAACCAAATGTTAGTCGCTTATTAAATAAATAAGATGGGGATCTTATATGAATAATCCGGTTCAAATAATTTTAAATTCAAATAATTTTGTAAATAATGTAACCCCTCTTCCAGGGGGAAGCAACAAAGATTTCTATTCAGGAAGAGATGAGGAATTTGTTAAACATAAAACTCTATTAGACTCGTCGATTTCGCAAATCCTTGAAACTCAGAAATTTAGTGACGAGGAAATTATCTATACAAATGTTACTCTTCAAGATAACGGATGGGCAAAAACTCATAGACCCACTGCCAAAATATTTACAGAAAATAACTCCGTTAGTATTATGGGAGGTAATAATTTAGGTGAAATTATTGTCGGTTTAACTTTAGATAATTTACAAAAAATTCGAAAACTTGTAAACGAAGCGCCAGATATTAATGAAATAGTTGAGAAAGATGGAAAACTTCAACCAAAAATCACCTCTCTAAGAAGTGAAGTTGGAGTTATCAAAGAAATCCGATTATATGATCAAGTAGATAAGAGAACTTTTTCAACTAATCAAGCAATTGAATGGTTAATAAATTCTACTACTGGTCATTCTTATTATATTGAGACATTCATCAATAATAATCATAAAACGACAAAAGAAGTAAGTTCATTGCAAAATTGCTTGAATAAGGTTCGAAAGATTTATCCTAATTTAGAGATTTCTTATTTAAATGAATCTTGGCTTGAAACAATACTAATTATTATTAAATTTTCAAACCTTGATGACTTAATAGATTCAAAGCGACATGATGAATTATTAAAAGTATTAGATCATTCATCTATAGTCAGAGCAATTCATTTACCTCCAATTTTACAAACAACTCATACTTTTGAAAATACCTCTTCACAAACATCTATTCCATTACCAGAACAAGGTAAGAACTATCCTGTCGTTGGGGTAATTGATACAGGTGTTTCCTTAAATAACTCCCTGAATCACTGGTTAACAGGAGGTATTGATTTTCTAGATAAAAATGAACAAGATTTATCTCATGGCACATTTATAGCTGGATTATTAGCAGCATCTAAGCACTTGAATTCAGAACAACTTCTAGATGAACACGATTGTAAAATTTATGATTTAGATCTTTTTCCTACGTCCGGTGACTTTGAAGACTATTACCCTAAAGGTTTTATAGATTTACTCAAGCAATTAGAAGATTTTATTCCTATTGCCAAAGAGCATAATGTTAGAATTTTCAATATGAGTTTAAATCTATTAACTTGTGTAGAGGATAATCGATATAGTATTTTTGCAAATATAATAGACAATATCAGTAAAAAGCATGATGTTATATTTGTAATTTCAGCTGGTAACTTATCTTCAATAAATGTACGCAATGAGTGGCCACATAAAGAAATTGATGCTTTAAAAATGTTAGCAGAATATAGATTTCAAGGCCAAGATAGAGTTTATCAACCTGCTGAAAGTATATATTCAGTATCAGTTGGAGCTATTGATCCTGAAAGAACATCTAATCATCTACGACCTAGTCAGTATACAAGACGCGGACCAGGAGTTTCATTTAGCCACAAACCTGATGTAGTACATATTGGCGGTGCTTATACCCCCCCTCACAACTTGTCTTCTATAGATCCAATGGGCAATTTAACTCATGGATGTGGAACAAGTTATGCAGCTCCATTAGTTGCAAAAACATTAGCAAATTTAAATCATGCTATTGAAAGTACTGCAAAAACAGAAACCTTACGAGCACTTCTTTTCCATCACTGTAATCGTCCGAAATGGTCTAAATCATCCAAAATGAAGTTAGTAGGAAATGATTTTATGGGATTTGGTATTCCTTCGAATTCAGCCTCCTCATTGATGACCTCAGACCATGAAATCACCATGGTATTTGAAAGTAAAATATCTAAAAATCAAGAACTCAATTTTGAATTTTCTTGGCCCCAAAGTCTCATCAACGACAAGGGAGGTATTATAGGAAATCTTAAAATTACACTTGTATATTCACCAGGTATAAATCGTTTAAATGGGGCAGAATTTGTTTTGCATACACTTGATGTTTGGTTAAGACAGCAAACTAATGAGGTTAATGCAGTAACTGGAGAGCCTATTTTTAGTAATATTTTAAATACATCTAATAGTAATAAGCAGGCACCAATTCTTGAAAAAGAAAGAGTAAAGCATGGTTCAAAGTGGTGGCCAGTTAGAAGTTTTAATCAAACATTTAAAGGTAAAGGTAACTCCTCTCGTTGCAAATTAGTAGTAGAACCTTTAGCAAGAGCTGGATATGAAATAACAGAGCCAGTTCCTTTTACCGTAATTTTGACAATATCAGATCCTAGTAAAGAAAATGATATTTTTAATGAAGTTAGAGCCCATCTCAATGCTTCCGGAATTGCAATTGCGGATATCCGATCTAATTTACAATCTCGCTTACGCCCGTAAAAACTTAAAACTATGCACCCTCTATCAACGTTAGAGGGTCGGTTTTTATTTATTTTAATTTACTATCAATAAAATATTTCTCACTTAATAAATATAAACTCATTGATAAAAAACCTAAAAATTTGAGTTGCAAAATATTCAACGTTTTGGAGGTTAATAACATTGTTTTTGCCTACCAAACCCTAATTATTTATTGCTAAAGCCCCTCATATATTTTTAGCTAATTCTTTTGCCAAACATTGTTCATGCCAAGTAGTTTGAAAATTTTCGACAGCTTTTGACTTAATGAGAGGATCTTCAAATAATTTTGAAGAATATGCAGATTTGATAAGCTCTTGATAAAGTTGCTTGGCTTGTTGCTCTTCAAGATGATTGGCGATGTCGTGTAACTCTTGAGCTGGCACTTCATGTTGTCTTGCGTCCATCACCCCACTCGCTGCTTTCTTCACAGTTTCACAGTAATGAAGTTCCATGGCTTCTGATGCTGCATAACATTGAATTGAAATTGCGCTTATAAAGAGGAATATAAATCTCATAATCTCACCTTAATTTGACGCGCAAGGGTACCAACTAATGTGCCCAAATTTAAGTTAAAAAAGGTTATTTTTGTTTTCTCTTCTTTTATTTCACCTTTTGCACTTGAGTATTAGAAGCTCTCAGCACTGTTCCATCTGCCGCGACTGGTGCCATAAATGGAATTTGCTGACCTGTAGTTTTATCAATTAACAGAGAATGGCGCTCTCCACTTTCAAATAGGTTCTGTTCTCCCCATTGTCGTAGAGCCACAACCACTGGAAACAAACTCTCCCCTTTAGCGGTCAATACATATTCTTGATAAGCCGTGCCATCTGAAGCATCTTGTAGCTCAAGAACACCAGCATCGACTAATTTTTTCAGTCGATCTGAAAGAATATTTCGTGCCACTCCCAAGCTGCGCTGAAAATCTCCAAAACGGCGCATTCCATCAAAAGCATCACGCACAATAAGCAATGACCAGCGGTCTCCTATGAGATTGACACAGCGTGCAACAGGACAAGGTTCATCTTTCATCAGCGTAGAGTTCTTCATCGAGTTTCCTTACCAATCATCAGCAATAAGCCACCTAGTTGCATTTTAAAACTAGTCGATCTAATATTCAACTAGTTGCATTTTAAAACCAGATTAAATGGATTTAGGCTCATGAAAGCTTCTCTTGCATCTTCAACTTCATCCACCGAAAGTAATAAACCGCTTTCAAGCATGCCTCGTGGCGTAATTTTGCTATTTGCGATTGCTAGTGGTGCAAGCGTAGCAAATGTCTATTATGCGCAGCCCTTGCTCGACATTTTGGCAAGAGACTTTAATGTTAGTCATGCCGCCATTGGTGGTGTAGTGACAGCCACTCAAATAGGTTGTGCCCTAGCTTTAATCTTTTTAGTGCCGTTAGGTGATTTGGTAAATCGGCGTCGGTTAATGGCCCTACAGTTACTTGCCTTAATATCTGCATTGCTCGTGGTTGGCTTTACTCACTCTACGATTATTCTTTTGGTAGGAATGCTCGCCGTGGGTTTACTCGGCACAGCCATGACACAAGGTCTTATTGCCTATGCTGCGAGTGCTGCGGCCCCACATGAGCAAGGACATGTAGTCGGTACTGCACAAAGTGGTGTATTCATTGGCTTACTGCTTGCCCGTGTATTTTCAGGAGGAATTAGTGATGTGGCGGGTTGGCGCGGCGTGTACTTCTGTGCAGCCCTCATCATGCTCATGATTGCATTGCCCCTTTGGAAACGTCTGCCTCATTTAAATATTCAACCCAGTGCCATGCGCTACCCGCAGCTTCTAGCCTCGATGTTAAAACTACTACGCCAAGAAAAAGTGCTCCAAGTGCGCGGTGTGTTAGCTTTACTCATGTTCGGGGCATTTAATATTTTCTGGAGCGCATTGGTACTGCCGTTAAGTGCCCCGCCTTATAGCTTCTCGCATACTGTAATTGGGTCTTTTGGACTCGTTGGAGTGATTGGTGCTTTGGCTGCTGCACGTGCCGGTTACTGGGCCGACCGTGGATATGCTCAGCGCACAAGCTTGGCGGCACTGTTAATATTACTGCTCGCATGGGGCCCACTTTCACTCATGGCCTACTCGCTCTGGGCACTCGTGATTGGCATCGTATTGCTAGACTTAGGCGGACAAGCCTTACATGTGACCAACCAGAGTATGATTTTTCGCACTCGTCCAGAAGCGCATAGCCGTCTTGTTGGTCTATACATGCTCTTTTACGCGGTAGGTAGCGGATTGGGTGCAATCAGCACAACAGCGACTTATGCTTATGCTGGTTGGCTTGGCGTGTGTGCACTCGGTGCAAGTGTTAGCTTTCTGGCATTATTATTTTGGAAGATGACACGCCATATCATGCCTCAAATCACTCATGAAAAAAGATAACAATATACAAATAAATAAAATATAATAATCCAAAGTTTTATAAGCCCATGAATAAGAAAGTTTAGTCTTTAAATCTTAAGTTCGAACGGTAATAGAATGAAATCTTCTTTAACAATCTAAAGATTGATATGCAACTTTAGACAATTACTATCAAATATATGCAAATCCCTATAGGAACAAAATTGGGTATTAATAATAAATTGCTTTACACGGCTGTATTTGCTCTTGTTGCAGGATGCCACCAACAAGAAGCAAACGACAGTACAAATACTGTGAAACTCCCAGCCTATCAGTACGATGGTTTCTCTGGTTCAGCACGCTTAAAAGGAAACTTAGAGTTAAAGCAAGGATGTCTTTATGTGAAAGATATACTCATTGTCTTTCCAGAACATAGCGCTCAGTGGGATGCTGAAAAAAACACTTTAAGTTATAAAGGTCAGCAGATCAGCTTAGGGGGCATATTAGATATTGCTGGAGGTATTGGTAATTTTGAGCAAGACAATTTACGTATTAAGCATTTGAGCCCCATGTGTGATCATCAGAATATTTGGTTTGTAGGATAATCTTTTGTGAAGAGTATGAGTAAAAAAAGCCCCCGTCTGGGAGCTTTTTCCAAATAGTTTATGCGCTGTTATTTATAACTTAAAAACTTAACTTGGGTGAATTTCTGCCGTCAATCTTTGCAAGTCATGACCCGAAGGTGCTTGGTAAACACGTAAACCAAACTCGGGAAGAATTGCAATTAAATGGTCAAAAATATCTGACTGAATTGCTTCATAAGAAACCCACGCAATCGTGTTGGTAAATGCATAAATCTCTAGTGGCAAACCTTGGCTGGTCGGCTGTAATTGACGAACAATAATGGTTTGATTTTGAGCAATGCCCTTGTGCTGACGTAAGTAAAATTCAACATAAGCTCTAAATGTACCGATATTGGTTAGACGGCGCTTGTTGTAACGAGATTGATTGCTTAAATGCTTATTGAATTCTTCAATTTCAGAGTTCTTTGCATTTAAGTATTGATCTAACAATAAAAAGTCTTTGAGCTTTTGTTGCTCTTCATCACTCATGAAATGAACGCTACTTTGATCTATAAAAAGTGAACGCTTCATTCGACGGCAACCCGAATTGCTCATACCACGCCAGTTTTTGAATGTATCGGTCACGAGCTTATTGGTTGGAATGGTGGTATAGGTTTTATCAAAATTTTGAACAGTCACGGTATGCAGTGAAATATCAATTACATCACCATCTGCATTGAGTGATGGCATTTCAATCCAGTCCCCAATACGCACCATGTCATAAGAGGCAATTTGTACACTCGCCACCAAAGACAAAATGGTGTTTTGGAAAACCAGCATTAATACCGCTGCCATCGCACCGAAGCCTGCAAGTAAAGTGAACACATCCTTTTTAAGGAATGTTCCCAAAATCATGAGGCCACATACAACAAATAAAATGAGTTTAACCAGTTGTAAGTAACCTTTAATCGGCTTATTTCTAGATTTTGGATTACGCTGATAAATAAGGTTAAAGATATTTAACAGCTCGCTGACCGTAAGCGCGAGTGTAAGAAAAATAAATGCTTGCGCTGCCATTTCTACAAAAGCAATAAACTTTGGAGATAGATGAGGCACGGTTGCAATACCATTCATAATCACAACAGCAGGAACAATATTTGCAAATTTCTTTATAACGCTATGCTGAGCGAAAATAGACTGATTTGGTGATTTGAGTTTTGTGACTAAATGACGAACGCCCCGAACAATAATACGCTTGGCAATAAAATTTGCTATTGCAGCAAATAAAATCAAAATCGTGAGTGAAACCAACATTTCTAGCCAAGGATATTGACTTAACTCACCCCGAATATCACGGAAAAAATTTAAAAAATCCAAACCTATACACCTTTAAAATTTCTTTTGTAGAATTTTAGGGGTTAAGAACGTTTCTCATAAGGTTTGTTTACATATGTAGTCATAAATACAACAACTAAGTTATATACCCTGCCCAAATTTAATTATGATCCGTTAATTTTAAAGCTTCATTTGCTTATGTTTTAGACCAATTATATAAGCTAGATCGGGCTTATCAGTTCATTTAGAATAAGGCCTTAAACGAATAATTCTGGTTTGAGTGAGTGAAATTTTCTGATTTTTTGACTTTTATTGGAACAGTCTGGTTCAGCTTATTGTTTATCTATATTACTTGGACCTTTTTTCTTAAAAGTCAGGTTCAAAGATTTTTAATTTATAAACGAGGAAAGATTGCTTCTGCCGAGGTCGTATATTTTCAAGACTCATTAGCTAAGGTGCAATATCGCCCTTTATGCTATATCAAATTGAAATTTCAAACTGAGCAAGGCCAAGTCATTACTGAAAATCTAAAGGTGCTTATTTCTAAGCAAGATCACTATAAATATAAAGTCGGTAGTATTATTAATATTAAATATGACCCTAAAAACTTAAAGAATATTTCGATATTGGGCGAAGTGATGATTTAGGTCATTAGAGATTATTTAAAAAATACGATAATCCCTGTGGGGCGCGTCCATTTAAACGACTACTTGTGGTTACTCGAACTAGATTACTCCAAGTAATATTGCAACAATGCTTGATCAATTTTTTAATTAAAGACACGTCTTCATGACATGAAATAGGCTCAAAGCCACCGACCAAAAGATAGACCTCTGCACTAAAACTTAAATTTGCCCCGTGAATATGCTCGTGGTCCATCTGATCTTTATAGTGCGCTAAATATTTTTGCTGTTTCGTTATAGAGAGATGACTAAAATCATCGAGTGTTACAGTACCGCAAATTGCATCTGTGGGTTGGTGCTGGATTTGATAGCGCAGCCAATCAGGACTCACTACGGTGTCTGCATCGGTACAGGCAATCCAAGTTACACCACGCCCGATTAAATGACGGATTCCTAAATCCCTCGCCTTGCCGACACATGCATAGTTGCATTCAATCCAGTTAATGTGATGGCTTTGTACAATCAACCGCGACTGATCTGTACAGCTATCGAGTACAACAAGCACTTCTACCTCATAACCACTAATGTTATCTATGGCGACCTGAATAGATTGCAAACAGGCCGATAGATAATACTCTTCGTTATGCGCTGGAATGACGATACCTATTTTCATCTTAGTTTTTCCTGCTGTGCTAAAGAGGAAGTGTTCGCCGTCCACAGATCAATCATAAAATCTGGATCGTTTAAACTGAGGTAGTGATGAAATGGGAAATGTTGCCGAAAAGCTTGATGGACTTGCTCTGCATTTAATTCAAAATCTTGAATTTCATGACGCCAGTGACAACACAGAATCTCGCCGTCATCATTTAAACTATGCTTTAATTTTTCAATAAACTGATGCAGTTCATCCTTGGATAAGTAATAGGCCATCTCACTAATTAAGATCAGATCAAACTTTTGAATTGAGTAGTCTTCGGGTATTTTCCAGTTCTCAACCACAACATGCTCAAATTCTTTTAAACGCTTGGACGCCAAGCGAACAGCACTATCAGAGACGTCTATACACACTAACTCCTCGGCTCTTTGCGCCAAATGAAAACTTAAATGTCCATTTGAACAGCCGACTTCTAGCACCTTTAGGTAGCGGGGTTTTGTCAGCAGTGCGAGACAAATTTGTCTTTTACGAGCTTCATACCAATGAAAGTCGTAGCCCCATGGATCACTGTTATGACGATATAAATCTTCAAAGTACACGCGAGAATGAATCACTCAAATAAACCTCATAAGGCATTAAAAGACGATTAATCGCACTTGGAGATAGCACTGCGGCATTCCCCGTGCTTTCATCTGCTTCTAGTTGGGTTTTAAACTGCAAAATTGCTTGATGTTTTTTAGTTAGCTGTTCTTGTGTTAAGGAAAATGCTTTTGCTCGGTGCCAATCAATGCGTGGGTCTAAAGGCTCTGCCCAATGCCAAGCCCAGATTAATACGTGTAAACAAAGTAGTTGCTTAGCGGTTGCATAGGCTTGTACGGTTTTACCTACTGCTTCATGGTCTGGGTGACCATCAAATTCATAGCTACAAATTAGAATATCGTCGGCTTGAACTAACTTATCTAAACTCTGCCGCAGTTGATCAGTTTGCAAATGGATCTGGCCATCTAACAAATTAAGCTCTACACGCTCTGTTGACTCTGCTACGCCTAGACAATTTAAGGCTGCCAAGCTTTCTTGCGGACGAAGAATATTGAGCTGATCTGGAGGATATTTTGTAGAGTTAGGATGACTTTGGGTGCCGTTACTTACTGCTAAAACCAAAATCTTGCAGTTCAGTGCAATGAGCTGCTGCATTAATCCGCCACAGCCAAGTACTTCATCATCCGGATGTGGCGCAACAATTATCACTCTTTTTGAGCGAAATAGCTCAAGATCTAAAGCTGCTAACGGTTGTTCTTTAAATGCCTTTAACCATTGTTCTTTGGCTGTCCCCTCACCAAAAATAACGCGGTCTTCAACCAAAGGATGTTTTAAAGTTCCCATAGGCTTTGCTCCGATAAACAGAGTTCCGCAATTTGTTCATAGTCAAACGCGGCATGACTTTGCCTGATAAACACAGGCAGATCAGCCATGAGCTGAGCAAATGTCGCATCTTCACAAAAAGGACGTGCACCCAAAGCTTTCCCTACTCGCTCAATAACGCTCAGGCAGCATTGTTCTGTTTGAGCACGTAATATGCGTATTTCCCGCTCATGACTTAGCGTTGGTTTCTGGTCTATGAGCTTGGCCACATATTGAAAATATTGCTTGGTGATTTCTAGCTGTTGAGCGACCTCCCCTAAATACGATTTTTTATAAGGATTCGGATTTGCCTGACAGCTTTCTTGCAAAAAGTTAGCTAGGCGCACGGCGGCACCATACCAACACGCAGCAACACCTGCTGCACCATGCCAAAAACCTGGGCGTTTTAAATAACTATTTGGCTGACCAATCAATTTAATAGGTGTATTTTTAAAAGTTACTTGCGCAGTCTGTGTCGCATGCATGCCTACAGCGTGCCAGTGGCTTAAATCGGTTGTAATGGAGGGATGACTTAAGTCAACAATACAAAGCTGCGCCAGCCCTTGCTGATCTTTATAACTTATTAAAGCTTTTTGAATAAACTCTGCGCCAGAGCACCAAGGTTTTATACCATTACAAAGATTGTCTTTTATTTGCAATGGTGCTGGTCCACCGTCTGCTGCCCAAACTGCCCAAGTCTGGTCATCTATTTCTTGCTGATAGCCCAATTCATTTAAAATGCTTAAAGCATCACAATGAGACTCAAATAGCTTAGCTAGACTTAAGTCGACTCCAGCAATCTGCGCAAAAAGTTGCCAACGTTGATAGGTTTGACCCGAAGCTGGATGAGGCAAATTTTGAGTTAAATTTACAAGCTGAAAAAGTAAATTTATACGAAGCTTACTTTTATCTTCAGCTAGGGCAGCTTCAAATTCACTCAAACTGCTCAGTATCGTTATGTTTATAGGTATTTTAATATTCATTGCAAATAATTATTTATAAGACTTAACCCAACCATAACTAAAGATTTCTGTTTAGATAAACATATAAATTGTAATAAAAAGAAAAATATTATTAGTTTTATATCTAATTATTTCATTGTTACTCAAATATCACGGTTAAGTGAACTTATAATCCGATCATGTAAGGTTTATTAAAAACTCAACATTTAATCGATTATTTAAAGTAGTTTAGTTCTTACCGTTTTTCTATTTCCAAAGAAGAGGTCTAAAATGAACACTTTAAATATTAATGATATTAAAAAACACGCAGATGTTATTGCTTCTTGTGGTACTAAAGTAGGTACTGTCGATCATCTCGATGGTGAAAACCAGTTAAAACTTACCCGAGACGAAAGTGGTCAACATCACCTCATTCCTACTGGATGGATTGGGGAGGTAAAAGAAGACCAAGTTATTCTGAATAAAAACTCAGAAGAAGTTAAAGATCAGTGGCAAGCGATCTAAACTTCTAAGTAAGCTAGCTAGTTTTAGCTAGATTAAAATAAAATAAATTTATAACTAAAAATTTAAATTATAAAAACTAAAGCTCCTTTTTATTAAGGAGCTTTTTTTATTCATCTCATATTTAAAATAAATAAAGCTTACCCTCGTGTTGTGTTAAATATACCCAATCTTTAACAGAGTTGCTTTTATCTCTATAAACCTTTTTGAGGCTCATTTTGTCCCTTAAGCACATGGTGATCAATTTTACTTAATGCTAAAAATTGTCCATTCGCATTAAATGAACAATTATGAATAGGGTGACGTATATGATCACAGGGAATCATCAGCTTAAAGCAAGAAAGGTCCATTTCGATTTTACCGAATCATCGGTCTGTTGGATGCCGAATGATCCGCTATGCTCACATGTCGCCAATGGCATTAACATGCTCTTACCCGCTGGTGAGTTTTGGTTTTGCCGTGTGTTTAATAAAACCCTTCCCTTGATTACCGATGAAACACTAAAACAAGAAGTGATTGGATTTGTCCGTCAAGAAGCTGCTCATGCACGTGCCCATGAAAAAGCACAGGACTTCTTACGTGAAAATGGTTACGACATTCAAGAAACACTCAACCGTGCCCATTTTGTTTTTAATATTTTGTTGGGTGACAAACCTCTAGGTATACCATTTTTAAAAGGCGAAAAGCTTGATGAATATTGGTTACTTTTCAGAGTGGGCGTGATTGCTGCAATCGAGCACTTTACGGGAACCATTGGTCAATGGACGCTGGACAGTAAGACTTGGGACCAAGCTGACCCTGCTATGGCAGATTTGTTCCGTTGGCATTTAGCTGAAGAAGTTGAACATCGCTGTGTTGCTTATGATTTATTTGAGCACCTTTTAACAAACAAGTTTGGTTTTTACGTGTCACGCCAAGTGATTATGGCGGCGGTTTTCCCACTGTTTATTTACTTCCTTGCTGACTTTGCCCGTAGTTTAGGTAAGCAAGATTTAGAGCATGAAGATATTCAAAAATTGATGCGCCGTGGCTATTTTAAAATTATTCGTGAATTTGAAAAAACTGCGACTCGCTCAGACAACTTACCGACTATTAAATATTTGTGGAAAGCGACATTAAGATGGGCTTCTCCAAAATTTAACCCAATTCATGAGGGAGACACTGAGCAAGCTTTAGCTTATATGGCTCGCTCGCCTGCGGTTCAATATTTTGAAGGAATGGCGCAGGCTGCAAAACCTGTGTAATCAAGCTAAGCGCTTATTTCAATACAAAGTAAAGCCTCTTGTTGAGAGGCTTTCTTCCGTTTAAGAGTTATCTAGACCGACACAGATTAAAAAGAAACAATCGAACTAGCGCGCTTTCATCAATACTGTTTTTTTCAAAAAGTCGGAACATCGCCCCGTCAATCATGCATAAAAACATGTAAGCATCTTCAATCGAAGCCGTAGTTTTGACGGTTAAAAGTAGTTTATAAATTTCATTGATGAGCCAAGTTCGGTACTCAATCGTAACGCCATAGGCTTTGGAATAGACACTTTTAATTTCAAACAATGCCTTAAAGGGTAAATGATATGGCCCTTCTAAACTCGCATGTAAAAAATAAATTAGCTTAAGTTTATCCAGCACCATGAGTTCATTGTAAGAATAGAGAATGGAAAACACTTTGTCTTTTAGCGTGTCTTTTTGGAAACTGATACACCTCTCGATGAGCCGTTCTTTTGAGTGAAAGGCATTATAAAAAGTGGCTTTGGAAACCTTGGCTTCACTAATAATTCGATCGACACCGACCTTATGAAACCCATATTGATTAAATAAGTCTTTTGCTACGTGAAGCACTTTTAATGCTTTAAAGGAAGATTGTAAATTTGGCATAGATATACCGCTTAAAATAATTTTTTGTTGTATGTAAATGAGATAGAAATGCCGTCACTCTTAAAATGAGTGCTAAAAACAGGCATGCAAAAGCCGCACAAAATGGCGTGCTGACCTATCTCAAGTTTTATAGTTGCTGTGTTTTAGATTCTTAAGGTGTAGAAAACCTCGAGTCGATTGAACCGCTTTATAGATTGCTCGAGTGGTATAAATAGAGAGACTTTGGCAAAAGCCAATAAAGAAGAAATAGTACGCATAGCGGACTCCTTTGGGTATAAAGAAGCTTCACCACATTACTGTCAAATAATGGTGGCGAAACGAGAGAAGGTTGACAGACTGATACCCAAAAGATCAGCACACCCGAAGGTGTCCCCCTCCCGTTCCGCCGCAGAGGGGGCACGCAGGGATGCCCACAAAAAAGAGAGACTTTTTCGTGTGCTTTGGGTATGCGGCCTGTCAAAGCCGACTGGCAATGTGGCCAGCAGGCAAAGGATAATCGGAGGGGTTTTAGGTGTCAATGTGATATTGGCTACAAATAAAGCTTTAAAAACATGAATAAAAAGATTTATTAATACCTTAGAGAATGCTTTTATTTTTTTTAGATCTTAAAATGTAAGTAAAACTTAAAAATGCACTTCGTTATATTAATTCATTAAGACGTTGAATACCGAGTTTTACGCCATAGCTACCTTCACTATCGTTATCAAGCCAACCACCATTAATTAAAGCTGGCACAGTCTTATTTATCACTTTACCAGCTAATAGTTTGGCATCATCCCTACTTAAATAGCCAACTGTTAAACCATTAATTTCAATTTTAACTGCGTTCTTGTCATAAGCATTAAAAGGTTCAGAGACAACTCTAGCCATTACTTCTACATATTTTGACTTTTCTTGCTTAGGCCCAGCAATCTTTCTTAAATTTGCTTGATAGGATTGCTCCCCAACAATATCAACCAAATAGACTATTGATCTTACACCAGTGAGATTTTTCTTCTTATGCTTTTTACTTAATATTAAAAATAAAACCAATAAGCCAAATACTCCCAATATCATTTCCATTCTTTTTCCTCTTATTATTTATAAAAAATATAAAACTAAAGATATTAAAAAGAGTAAACCAGAAATCAGCTTACTCTTTCATACCCTTATTTAATGACAATGATGGTCACCAGTTTTACTATTCGTATGACATCCTTTAGAGTTTGTACCCCCAGAATGAGCATTAACCTGAGTAACTGCTAAACCGATTAGACAAATGAATAAAAGTTTTTTCATGAGTTTATTTCCTTCAAGTCAGAATTATAATTGAGTTTTTATTGTACAAAATAAAATTATTAAGCTTTGATAAAACAGATGAGTGACTTATAAACTTTAGTCTAGTTTCTATTTATAACCATTTTGTTGAAATATCCCTTTAAAAAGATAAACCATGAAAATTTGTATTGTAGGCCCTTCTGGCGCTGGTAAAACAACTATCACTAAGAAATTAGCTGATGAATTAAAGATATCAACTTATGGGTTTGATGAAATCTACTGGAATATAAGTGGAACTGAGTTTGTAAAAAATTCCAAAGAAACGATTTCACAGGGTATTAAAGAAATCATCTTACAAGATAGCTGGATTGTAGAAGGAGCTTACGATAAACGCTTACTTCCATTACTTCTTGAATGCTCTTTAATTTTAAAAATGGAAGTTCCTTTTTATTTAAGAACAATAAGGCTTTTACAACGTTATTTAAAGTCTATAGTTACACGCAAGAAACCCAAAGAAACTCTAAAAAATACATTAGAGTTGATTCAGTTTTCACATAGTTTTGATAAACGTTTAGAAGAATTTCTGAGTAGTAATGCTCAACTCTCTAAAAAGGCTATTCCTTTTAATAACTTTTCAAAAGCTATAAATATTATTCAGACTACTTTTAAAAACAATTAATTCATTTATGAAATCATGATGAAAGAACGGAGGTGGGTTGACAGACCAGTCATCTAGGAACTGGCACGCACTAAGCGTCCCGCCTCCGTTCTTTCGCAGAGAATAATGAGAGCGATTTTAAGTATCAATGTGGTAATGAGTACATTTATTTTCTACTGTAATTAGCAGATTATATTTGGTGATACACCGATAAAATGAATAATTAAATCCATCTTATCGGCTTGCTAGAATCGTTTTTTAAAACCTTATTTTTTTTATTTTTTAATATAGTTTGGAAATTCTTTTAAAACTCTACTACATAATTGACCTTTTGTATCTTCTTTCTTACGTTCTTCAAATTGATTCATGCCGAATCTCATGACTTCTTTACCATATTTATCACCTAATTCATGTTTAGTGCATTTTTCAGCTTCATGAATTAGTGCCTCTGATGAATAATGATAATTACAATCAAGTTGAGCACGGCTTAAGAAACCATGCAGTTCTACTGTTTTCTCGCATTGTGTTTGCCCTACAAGACTTTTAGATTCTTGAGCAGCATAAATTGATGTTCCCACGAATAGAGTGAAAATCGTTACTAAAAAATTACGCATTATTTCCCCGACAAAGTTTTTAAAAGTATTAGTGATAATATTGCGGGCGTATTAAATAATAATTATTTATAAGTGTCTATTAATAATAAAGAAAATTAGATAACCCTTATCTCTTTTGAATACTTAATCACCTTACAAAAATTGTGTGATTAAGTTTTAACAAATAAATGATGTTAATTTTTTTTATAACCACCTTTAATATAATTAGAGTTATTCGAAAAAAGAGTTCTAGTGATATTTAATTCATTTCAAATCTACTAAAACCCTTATTCATGACACCACGTTAAAACCCTAATTTCTTAAAGACAAAATAACCCACATGGCTTTCAAAGCTACCGTCATTTTGAATTTTGAAATATTTCTTCACAAGGTCAGATGAACCTTCCTGCAAATAACGTAAAGTTTTGATTTGATCTTCAGGCGTTTTCATTCGCTTTACCCAACTATCAAAGTCTAACGCAAGCGTTTGTTTATCTAAACCCACCAAGTCAAAGCCTGTATCTTCAATAAAATAGACCCACTCTTTTACACTATAATTTCGTACATGGCTTGGGTCTCGAATAGTTTCGATGGTCTGCAAAAACGTATCTAATATGGGCGAGCTAGAACTAATAATGTCTACAAAAATAACAATACCATCAGGCTTAAGCACACGGTTTACTTCTTTCATGGCAGTCGGAACATGTTGCCAATGATGCGCAGAATATCGGCTAATGACCACATCAAACTGCTGATCACTAAAAGGCATGTCCTCAGCAATGCCCTGCTGCACAAAGATATTTTTTAATTTGCGTTGGCTTGCCGTCTTAGACACGATGTCTAACATTTCATGAGATAAATCGTAAGCAAAAACAAGGTCGGCATGCGGAGCAACATTATAGGAAACATGCCCACCACCACAGCCTAAATCAAGGACTACAGCTTTTTCAATTTTCTGAATTTCATTAATAAATTTATTAAATTCAATACCTTCAGAATGAGCTTGGCTATTTAAATAGTCGAGAGATTTATTTTGATATTGTTTTTGATTTATATCATGCTGGGTGATCATAACCTTGCTCCTCCTTTGTAATGGAATTACATTAAAGGAAAAGTTAGATAAAAAATAATGATTAGTTTTTCTTCAATTGATAAATAAAAGTTATTATTTGATTTGTTTTGATATGTCATGCCAGTTAATAAAAATAGATTTAAAGATTAATAAGAAATCCGCAAAGAGCACTGTTTAGTCACCCTTACTGAAACAGTGCTCTTTGCTCCATCCCAACCTCTATCCAGAAAGGTTCGATGCATAGAAATAGTGTATGTACCTTTGACTCAAAATGTTTCCTGTATTTTTTAAAATTTTTAAACATTCACAGCATAAAAATGAAGTATATTGATTTTTATCAGAAGATTCTTCTTTGGTTTATATTTTGAACAGAACAGAATACACACTAGATCGTATTGATCGGAAAATTTTATCTGCATTACGTGGAAATGGCCGTTTAACCGTTGCTCAACTGGCCGAAGAAGTAGGTCTTTCATCTTCTCCATGCTGGACTCGACTGAAACGTCTGGAAACTTTAAAAATTATTGAAGGATATACGGTAAACGTAAACCAAAAAGCGATTGGCATTCATGAAGTTTTTTTTATTGAAATTACTTTAGAGCGCCACGATGACGAAATGCTAGAAAATTTCAGTGAAGCATTAGCAGATATACCTGAAGTAGTGGAAGCGCATCTCGTCACAGGTGACTATGATTATCTAGTTAAAGTAGCAGTCAAAGATGCTGACCATTACGAACGATTTTTAAGAAAGAAACTTTATTCAATTAAAGGAATACGCCACACCCGTTCGACCTTTGCCCTACGCCCTCTCAAATCTGCAAATACAGCCGATTTAATGCTAATTGAATAAAAAGGTTAAACGCTGACAGTTAAATCTTTAATTTATTGATTTTAAAATATTTATTGAGAAAAACCCTTAAAAATATAACAGATGATAGCTCTGTTATATTTTTTTTAAAAAATTCTGTATCTATGATTACAGCCGTCACTTCTTCAAAATGTAATTAATCTGAATTGGAGGCATCGCCATGAACATTTTGAAGAAAAAAAATAAGGCCAGTTTTGTATTCTTTATTATTACTCTCTACTCGTTTATTGGGTTTGGCTTAGGCTTCGTGATTTGGGAATACTTTTTAAAGGCCTAGTTTGCTAAAGAATAATTAACTCACCTCAGTAATAATTTCTGAAGTGATTTCTTTACTACGATGATATGCGGCCTTCATAGCTAAACGTATATCATCAGATACATTTCCTAGCTCAAACATTCTGAGTGCTGATTCGGTAATCCCGTTAGCCAACGTCACCTTACCACACAGATCCGCTGGCGGGACATTACTTTTACGGACCATTTCAACTGCACCACTAGCCGCTTGGAGTGCTAAATCTAGAGCAAATTGTTTATCGAGCCCTAAAGAAACCCCTGTCTTGATCATGCTATCTAAAATATAGAAAAAGTAAGCTGGTCCCGAACCAGACAAAGCAATAATTGCGTCTGTCTGCGTTTCAGACGGCGCCCAAAAAGTCTGACCCGTTGCAGAGTACAGCATTTCGATTAGGTCTTTATCAAGCTGGTCCATTTGCTCTGAAGCAATAAGCACATGCGTCCCAGTATGCGTCAGCACAGGTGGATTTGAAATTACACGAACAATTTTTTTCGAACCCGTAAAACGAGTCAAGTTTGCAATATCTACTCCCGCCATCATAGAAATTATAATTTTACTAGCTAACCATTTTTTTAGCGGTACAAGTGTCTCTTTTAATTGTTTAGGCTCTAATAGCAAAACAACAATTTCAGCTTTTTTTAGTCCATTTTCTTTTTGCTTCAAAGTATTTGTATCATTAATCTTTTTCTCTTCAATGAGATGTATTTTTTCTTTTTTAAATCCTTTTAAAACCAACCCTCCTATTAAAGCTAAAGCGAGATTACTACTGCCAATAAAACAAATATTAGGTTGTACTGCACTTAACATTTAACATGTTTTCCTTTGTTAAGAGAGGTGTATAACAATAAATATTATCTATAATTTAATTATGTATATTGAATTAATAATAACAGATCGAATAAAGAACCAACTTTAATAAAGTATATTATTAAAGTGATTTTTGTTTTATTTACACAATAAATAAAACAATTTTAGCTTAAGCCTAATGTATTACTATTGTTAGTAAATACCACACAAGAAATGTTAAATTGTGTAACACCACAATAGTATTGTAAAACATTCTATTAATTTCATATAAACAATACCTATTGTTTGCTAAGAAAATCTTTTAAATTAAACAAAGGCACAGAAATGCCTAGTTCAAACAACTAAAGAGTTTCTTTCTTATTCGCTAAAATTCTCTCAGCTTTTCTGATCGCTTGTTGTAAATCAATATCTTCGCACACCCAAAAAGTAAAAATTTTTCCAAATAGGTGAAAATGCTGCTTAACATACTGAGAGCTATTGTCTGAATAGTGCTCTTCTATCTTAAAAACATCATTATGATTTTCTATCTTTTGACCGTCTAAAATACCGCCAATACAAATATCCATTTGAGTACCACACACCTAATTAGTTATATTTTAACAAAAAATTTAGAAGCACTTGTAAGAGCATATTTTTATTCTGCTTTTTATTTTAAAGATAAGTTTAATTAAAACTTATAAAAAACCCACAACATAGAGTGGGTTTTTAAACTCTACTAAAGCGCTTTAGCTTTAAACATATTCTATTTAAATAATATATTCAAAACAACTCTAGTCGCTCTATGAAGTTATGAATTCTGAAGAATCACAATATTAGAAGCTTGTGGGCCTTTTTTACCCTGTACTACAGTAAACTCAACACGTTGGCCTTCTAAGAGAACTTTAAAACCTTGTGTTTGAATATCGGTAAAATGAGCGAAAATATCCTTACCTTCATCAGCCGCAATAAAACCAAAACCTTTAGTTTCATTGAACCATTTTACTGTACCAGTAGAAGTAGACATATATTTATCCTAAATTTTAAAATATTATAACTTATTATTGGGGAAACCAATTTAACTAAAAAATAGACGTGAAAACTTAAATATCTGAATGAACCGAAGACTTATAAATAAAACTGCGAAATAGAAATTTATGATGACAAGAATATTTTGTTAGTTATGCTCGACTATACACGCTTCAAAATCATTTGCAATCGATATTCAAAATAATTAAAGCAAGAAAAATTCTATACTGCTGGTTCTACATCTTTCATCTTGATTTGATTAAAGATCCTTTCAATTAAAAATCTAATATTCTATATTTTAATTGAAAGAAGTACTTTTAATTCTTGAGTTACTGACGCCATTAATAGAATTTCTGTTCACCAGCAGGACGTGTTTTAAAGCGTCGATGAAACCACATGTATTGTGTAGGGGCAATGCGAATTTGGTTTTCAATAATCTTGTTTACCCTTTCAGCGTCACTGACTTCACAGCCACTCGGGAAATTTTCTAATTTAGGTTCTACTAAAACATGATATTGCGGATTACGAATATCACCACTACGGTAAAAATATAAAGGCACGGCTGCTGCTTTTGAGATATCCATTAGTCTGCGATGCGCTGTAACGGTAGCTGCCTGAATACCGAAAAATGATGCCATTACGCCTTGTTTTAAGCCAAAATCCTGATCTGGGCTATACCATATCGCATGCCCATGTTTAAGGTTTTGTATGAGTCCACGCATGTTGTCTCGAGCAATTTGGTTTTTATACACTCGCGCACGACTACGATGAATCAGAAAATCTAAAAACGGATTGTTTTGAGGTCGGTAAACCACGTCCATATTAAAGAATAAAGTACACGCCGCTCCACCTGCATCTAAAAGCGTACTGTGGGTACCTAATAAAAGTACGCCATTTTCCTGATTATTGGTTAAATTTTCTAAACCATCTATGTGAACACGACTTTTAAACCAATTTGGGCAATACCAAGCATTTAGAGCTTCAAATACACCCGTTAAAGTATCAACAAAAACCTGTTTAGCTTTTGCCTCAATTTGCAAAGGTGTTTTTTCTGGAAAACATGCTTGTAAATTACGTAGTGTCGTTTTTCTTCGAGAACTTAAAGATTTCCACGCTATTTTTGATAGAAAATCAGCAAGGCGCCATTGAATAGCCCAAGGTAACATCGCAAATAACATTAGAATAAAAGCTAAAAACCATATACCCCAATATTTAAACGCTAAAAAGGAAAATTGAAACTCGCCAGATTTAAACTGCCGTTCATTTTTCGTCATACTATAGATTTCTTGAGGTATAGACTTAGCATACTAACATGCTCAATTTTTAACGTTGTGTGTTTATGTTGCTTTCACTTTTATAGTTTTATATGCCCTATTTATTTATACAAATCTATATTTTAAATATTTAATCTATTTAAGACTTAAATATACATAACCTTCTGTATACAACGATTATTTTCTCATTTAAAGTAACCGCACAATCTTGCCTCAATTGATAAATAGGATATATCAGCGTGAGCGGTCTTTTAGTATTTATAACAATAGCATTTCTTACCTTATTAAGCCCAGGCCCGGGAGTTTTATTTACTGTCACAAATTCAATTAACTATGGTGTTAAAACTGCTTTGTTTGGAATAAGTGGTTTAATTATTGGTATGTTTGTGATTGCTGTAATTTCTGCCAGCGGTGTAGGACTTATTATTACCAGTAACCCTACTATTTTTACGGTTTTAAAGTTTATTGGTGCATTTTATTTAATGTATCTCGGATATAAAAACTTCACTAAAAAACTTGCAACCCAAGAGTTAATGACCGATCAACAAAAAGATAAAGCTGTAAGTAAATCTAAATTGTTTTATCAGGGCCTATTCGCATCTTTGCTTAATCCTAAAACAATCGTATTTTTTATCGCACTCTTCCCTCAATTTATTGATATCAAGAAAGAGATTTTAAATCAATTTTTAATTCTTTCTTTAACCTTTTGTTTTATTGGTTTTTTAATTCATTTAGTTTACGCAAACTTCTCTTCAATTTTTAAAGAGAAAATGTTAGCTGGAAATAATTTCACGATACTCAATAAAATTAGTGGTGCTATTTTCTTTCTACTTGCCATTTTACTCATCATACAATAAAGCATTGCTCGACCTATTATTTGTTAAAAAGCCTTAACTCATGGTTAGGCTTTTTAACTCATTAGATCTTTAAACATGTTCTCTTCTAATACATTTTTAGAGTGTTACTCTGTTTAATATCCAACCATAAAAGAAATCTTCGTAGTTAGGGTTGTTCTCGGTAATTTCAATATAATGCTGCCCTTGCATAATATTTAAAATGCGCACAAATACTTTTTCTCCCTCTTTACGACGTCTATTTAAGTAGGTCGCCAGTGCTTGCAAAGTTAGAGGTCCGTACTGGCCATCTACCACAAGATTTGGCCAACCTTCCTTCCCCTGCTTATTCAGCAGATTTAAAGCACGTTGTAATAAAGGCTTTGTAAAATTGACGCCACAATTTATAGCTGTATCCAGTAACTCTTCTGCAATAGCTGGGCTAATCGCATTAATCTGGTCAAACTGGGGTTCAAGCCAGTATTTTTGCTTATAAATAGATTTAGCGACGCTTAAGGGCAAGTCTTGCATGTTGCCTTGATATCCGTTCGATCGAGCGACTGCTTCTGTAATGCCAAATTTAGTCGCATGGCCATGATCTGATGAATGGTTAACATACCCGCCTTCACGGCTGATAACTTTTTCTAAGTATTGATCAATATTCATTTTATTCTACCTTTATATTTAAAGCTGTCTTTAGCTATTTTGAAGATCATCTTTTGCTTTTTTTAGGTCTTTGATGACCTCTACAATCGTTTTACCTTCTTGTTTATTGATGAAGTTAAATATCCATCTCACAATAGCCCAGCCCGGTAAACCACATATGAAGAAGAATCCAGATAGGGTGATCATTCCCCAAATATCGGATACCCATTCATGCAGGTTCCATTTCATAATAATGAATGAGCCGCCTGTTAGGCTTGAAACTACGGTACAGATGAGAGCAACAATCCATTCTTGTGGAGAACGACGAAAACGCATCATTAATACAACTGCGACAACTAAGCTGACTGCTAGAGCCACCATAATTGCAATACTATAAAAATTTAAAAATGTGGCTAACCCACTGCTAGAAACTGTTTCCATGACTTTGTCCTGCGCTAAAGGGTAAAACTTGAAAACTCACCACGTTGACCAGCTAGTGGTTTTCAATGTTTATTAATCCCTTCTTTTTCTTTATTACAGTCAATAAAAAACACTAACGCTTTAAAGCAGCGCTAAATTGCAAGACGAACTTATCCTTGACCCCATTTATTTCAGAGGTCCGAGAAAGAATGTTTGTATGCTAAAGCCTGTTAGTGTGCACCGTTTAAGGCTTGTTCAATCAACTCAATCACTGTGATTGCACCAATCGCTTTTTGCATAGAGACTTGATCATCGAATTCGAATGCGTCATCTTCAAGCTCATTTACAATCTGCTTGGCCTCCTCAAGTGCCCTTTTTATTTTTTGTACCTTATATTTGTTTACGTCTTTGGCAATTGTCGGGATATACCCTCCACGTTTTGCATTTTTAAGTTGTTTAGCTCTGTTCTGCATTGCTGTAGTCATTCACTATCTCCAACTCAATGTACTCGTTAGTAAGGCGTCTTTATCGTTTGTTATTCTTGAGGTTTTGATACATTCTTTGAGCAATATAGCTAAGCTATGACTACAAATGTGTGTTCAAAACGTTTCATCTGGTACAACAATCCTAAAGAACCAAACTATATGCAATTAAGCCACTAATTTATAAACAAATATTTCCTTTTCTAAAAATGTAAAAAAGTATTAAATTTTTTGGATTTAAGCTTTTTACACGCCTTAATTTTTTGACCAAAAAGTTCATATAAGGCTTTGCCGTATATCGGAAACTTTTGTTAGGTCTCACAATCTTTGTTAAATTCTTCATGTTCTTGATACCCTTTATCGACGAACATTAAGCCTGATCCACGGAATCGGGCTTTTTTTTATTCCAATTTTTGTTTTGATAGCCTGTTTGCAAATAATAATTGAGCTATCTCCCTTTTATTCTGCTACCTGTAGAAACAAAATAAATTTAGCTTCCATCTCAAAGCTTTGATAAAGCGATAAATAGTGACTTAGGTACCATTTAAATTTTCTCTATTCATCTTGAGATATAACTGATATTATAACTATAGTTATTATTAGTCAATAACTATAGTTGTTTTACTCTATATAACTTAAGTTATATATTTGTTATAAGTTTACTGGTGTAACCATTATGGCTCTTAAAGACCGTTTAAAAGACTCTAGAATTAAAGCCAAAAAAACTCAGGCTGAAGTGGCAGAAGCTGTAAAGATGTCGCAACCTGCCTATCAGGCTTTAGAGTCAGGGAAAAATTTAAAATCCGCATTTCTTCCTTTAATTGCTCAATTTTTAGGAGTGGATGGTTATTGGTTAACGACGGGCAATACTGAAGATTCTTTTAGAGAAAGTGATGTATTTAGCCCGACTGTAGTAAGTGCAGAATCTACCGATCAATATGTCTGGATTGAAGTTGTAGAAGCTAACTTTTCTTGCGGGACAGGTGAATCTATTGAATTTCACTTTGATGCTATTAATGGAAAAATTCCATTCCCTGCTTCATTCTTTAAAGAAAAACGCGTTGCTCAAGAATGCATGCGTATTATTAAAGCTAAAGGCGATAGCATGACCGACTACATTAAAGACGGAGATTTGGTGGGTATTGATATCTCTCAAACAGAAGTCATTGATGGCGAGATTTATGCGGTTTACTTTGCTGGCGAAGGAATGATTAAACAGATTTTTAAAGAGGCAGATGGCTCTTTAATTTTGCATAGCTTAAATGAAAAATTTAGAGACCGACGTGTAACAGAAGAGAACGGTAAAAACTTTAAGGTTATGGGTCGCCAGTTTTGGCGGGCAGGCTAATTTAGTTATTAAATATAATTAAAATAATAATGCACTTATTTTTAATCACTTCAGCCTTTTTATAACTTTAATTATTTATATAACTTATAGACATAAAAAAACCTATCTCCTTTAAAAGAGATAGGTTTTCTCGCTTTATTACCATGGTTTTATCAACAATATGTATTTAAACGATAAAGTTGATTAAACCCGGCATAGAAGCTTTTACCATCTTGGTTTAACTCAATTTCTTCACCAGATTGAAGTTGAATTTTTTTACCAACTTCGACCCAACGATATCCATCGAGAGAGTTTTGTTTACGCACATGAGGAACAATCCTCACATTAATTTCGTTGCCATTTACGGCTGTGGCAATGTGCCACTCATTTACTATATTCACAATCATTCACTCATCACTGAGCTCATGTGATTTTACGGTATGTAATTAGAACGCTAGATTTAGGGTATGGACAGTTCGTCTAGAATTTAATATTTAGCTTTATATAGGGTTATTTATAAGCTAATTGCTTTTCATAATTTTCGTATTATGAAAAGTGGTACATCACAGAGCATAATATTTTTGGATGCGGGAGTCGGATTTGAACCAACGACCTTCGGGTTATGAGCCCGACGAGCTACCAGACTGCTCCACCCCGCAATTGGAAGTAAGCTTTATACGCTCATCTATTTTATAAAGCAAACTTTATTTTTTAATCGGTTGTAATTATTAACAATTCTCTTTTTATTATTTTTTCATTTTAACCATTCAGTCTAAATTCACTTATCAATTTCAATTTTTAATTCTTTAAATTGTTGTATTTATTTTAAATAGAACCCGATATTCATAGACAACAATTGCCTTGGTTGGATGGCTTTTATACTATCTAGTTTGGCCCTTTAATTTTTAGTTCGTATGTCTGAACCTCAGTTTTCCCTTAGTGAATATCTCGGCACAGTTCAGGAAGTCATACGTGTGGCTTTTGATGAGCCAGTTTGGGTAAAAGCAGAAATTCGAAATTTAAATATTAAGGGCGGCCATTACTATTTAGAGCTCGCAGAAAAAGATGCAGAGACTGATAAAGTCATTGCAAGCTGTAAAGCCACAATCTGGAAATTTTCAGCGAGTAAAATTGTTTTAAAGTTTGAACGTGAAACTGGGATTGAGATTTCAATTGACTTAAATGTACTCATCAAAATTAGAGCACGTTTTGATCCTCAATATGGATTTTCTGTCAATATTGAAGAGATTGACTCAAGCTTTACGTTGGGTGAAATTGCTAAACGTTATCAGCAAATTATTGAACGACTTACTCAAGAAGGTTTAATCCATAAAAATAAACTTCTTCCCACTCCTTTTGATATTCAAAATGTTTTAGTCATTGCCCCTCAAAATGCTGCGGGCCTTGGTGACTTTAAAAAAGATGCAGATGCACTTGAGCGAAATGGGGTTTGCCATTTTGTGTATCACACCGCTACTTTTCAAGGAAACACGGCTGCAACCAGTTTGATTGAATCCTTAGGTTCAGGTTTAAGACAATGGGCCAGCACCTTTAACTTTCCACCTGATTTGATTGTGATTATTCGCGGTGGTGGATCGGTAAATGATTTAGCTTATTTAAATGATTATGAACTTGCCGCTCTACTTTGCAAACGTAGTGTACCCATTTGGGTAGGTATTGGTCATGAAAAAGACCGTACTATTCTTGATGAAATTGCCCATCGCTCATTTGATACACCAAGTAAAGTCATTGCTGGTATCCGAAACCACATTGTTGAACGCGTACAAGAAGCAGTAGATAGTCTGCAAACGATTAAGCTACTTTCTCAGCATCAAATCACAACCTATCAAAGCAAAAATGATCAACTGCTTCATCACATTAAATCTTCGGCACAGAGTCAACTTAGCTCGGCACATCGTTTGCTTGACCAGATGAAAGAACGTATTCAGTTTAGCTCACAGCAACAAGTTAAATTTTCATTAGCCCAAATCGAATCTTTGATGAAAGAAATTCTTTTGCAAAACCCGAAACAGGTTCAGGCCAAGGGCTATGCAATTGTTAGATCAGAAGGAAAAGCGATTCGCTCTATACATCAAATTTCAAGCCCCGCCATTGCTATTGAGATGCAAGATGGTGTGGTTGAAGCCAACATTACACAGGTAATTCCAAATGAAGAATGAAGAGTTAACGTTTAAAGATGGTCATGACATTTTGAAGAAAAATGCCGAATTACTTGAATCTCAGGAAAGCCCGGATATCGATAATTTAATGAAAATTGTTGAAGAATCTATTACGGCTTATAAAGCGTGTAAATCACGTATAGAAGCTGTTCAACAAGCTCTAGATGAGACATTCAAAGAATAAAAAAAGCCCACTCCTACTTCTCATTGAAGGAATGGGCTTAGTGAAATCCACTTAATCCTGAAATGCAAAAATGTGGATTAGGTCACATTTTTACACAGGCATAGTCCCATAACCATTTTAGATGTTCAATATTTTAATTGTGTCTATACGTTAGTTTGGCTTAATTTTCACCATCTAAGACTATACCAAACACAAACTCTGCTCATGGTTATTGTTAAATTTAATTTAAGAGTTATTCCTCACTGAATGGACCAATTAACTGATAAATTTTGCCATCTTTAGGGTTTTCATAGAGCAAATCCATATTGGGTAAAATAATATCATCATTAATTTCAATATGTTCAACGCTTTTATGAAGCTCAAGCGCATGGTCATTCATGGGTCTAACTTTTGCCAAAGCAATTGATTCTTTATCAAACTGGTCCTTGATAATTACTTTTAATCTTGTCATGAAAATCTCCTGAAAATTAAATTTTTTAATATAAATAAAGGGTTAAGTTTAAAATGAGCTAATCGCAGAATAGCCGATTGGCATCGCAAAAAAAGTTAAAATAAATGCAGCCGTACGTTGTAAATTACGTTGGTTTAACCAAGTTACTTTGTTTGAAATTAATACGGTTCCAAAAGCAATCCATAAAAATGCAATGGGTGTAATTAATGATAAAAAAATAGCAATATGCACAAAATAAACGTGAAGCACTTCCCATGCTGCATGTGGAAAAATAGCCGAAGCAAAGAGTAAAGCTTTAGGATTCAAAAGTGTTGCAACAAATAAAGCCTTAGGCGTAATTAGTGGGTTGTCTAATTTGATGTCATTTGTTGATGTTATCCAAAGTTTAAATGCAAGGTAGAGAATAAAAGTTGCACTTATTAACTTTAATAAGGCAGGAAGCCAAGGGATAAAATGTGAAACTGACTCAAGCAAAACACCCCATGAAGTAATTGCAATGAGATAACCCATCACTTCAGCAGGAATAAGTTTAAGAGACTGCTTCACCCCTGCTTGTATTCCAGCCGAGGCTAACAATGTATTTGTTGGGCCTGGAGTCAACAAAATGGTGACCACAAGTCCAATAAACATAAATGACACCATAGGCAACGAACTCTTTAGTTATGCTAGGCGAAATATGTCAAAAAGGAATATCTATTGTCGACATAATGGTTGTAACAAGAAATATTGAATTTTATTTTTTTAATTTTAAAACAAATAATTAACTCCACCTGACTACAAATTCACTTACTATTTCAATAATTTTAAATATGCAAAATCGATCACAGAAACATAGAATAAGCGCTATTTTTTATGCTCGCTAAACAATTAAATCAAGCTTTTTTTCACAGAAAAATAAGCCGTTATTTTTAATATTTAACCCTTATTTAGCTTATTTAATAAACGCTTTTTTCTGACTTGAAATTTGAAAAATGATCAATATATAAACAACTAGAAATCGTGATTTTACTGAATATGATGTCCCGTTCCCCATCAATTCTTTGATTGTCGCTTTCATCAAATAAATCAGATGATGGAGGATGCATGATGAATGCTTATGTTCGCCCTCATCCAGATGGTTTTAAATCTTATTTAGGTAAGAATCAGAAAACCGGACTCTACATTGTACGAGTTGGTTGGACGGTTTATGAAATGAATGGCAATGGCTCTGTGCTATACATTGTTAAGAACGAAGATACGATTCCGTTGGATGTAGAAAAGTTTAAAACTGATCGCCCCAAAATTTATGCTGCTCTTCTAAGTGAAGTCCAGTTTCAACGCAAGAAACAACTTGCGATTGATCTCCAGAAATCAAACATCCCTTCTTATGACCGTAAAGCCTACAAAAAACGGCGTGGCTTTATAGACTCTTAAGTAAAGGTTTCACTTTAAACTCATATAGAAAAAGCACCCTTAGGTGCTTTTTCTTTTAACGACCAGTTGTAATTAATACGAGCATACTCAGTATTAAAGTGCTTAATGATCGTTTGCAATGTATGTGGACTTCATGCTCAGCTCCGTGAGCAAATTGATTAACGTTTTCCATTTCGTGTGCCCTTAAAGTTCACACTGATAATTTGCACAATTTTCACACAATAAGAAATTAGCCAAAAGTATTATATCGAATCAAATTTTAAATCTAATGCTGGGCAAATAGTTTTGAAATTTATAACTGAAGTAGCTAGATGTAACATTCTTATACGAGGTTAAACCCTATTGAGCGTTTGTAGACCTTTCATTTCAAACTCACCTACCAAAGAAATGATTTTATAAAATGAAAAGAGATAAGAATATTCTGTTTTTTAATAATAGTCTTCGACAGGAGAACTTTTATGGAAACTCAACAAGAAACCAACTCTTCTTTATTTTGTAATACCTCTACCTCAATTCAAGCCTGCATTGAATGTATGATTGCCTGCAAAACATGTGCAGCAGCATGTTTGCAAGAAGAACATGTAAGTATGATGCGTGAATGTATTAAGCATTGCATGACATGTGTAGAAACCTGCCAACTTTGTACGTCTTTAGAACTAAGAAACTCTGAACTAGCAGAATCAGCCATGCAACTTTGTGCGAACGCTTGTCAACTTTGTGCAGCAGAATGCAGTAAACATGACCACGAACACTGCCAAGTTTGTGCTAAAGCATGTCTTGCTTGCGCACAAGCTTGTCTGGCATATCGTTCCTAAGTGGTATTCACAATTTTAAGCCTACGCAATCTTTAGATCGTAGGCTAATTAAAATATTTTAGATAACAGTAAATTAGATATTTTTTATTTAAGCTGATTACAATTTTTACTTTTTTACAGGCATAAAAAAAACCCGCATCTTGGGGAAAATGCAGGCTCTTAGATCTCCCACAACGACCATGAGTTCATTATTAAACTTGAACTTTAAACCGTTAACCAAATGTACCCTTAATAAAAACAAATTGCAATACAGAAAAGTCTGTATATTTGAAATATTTTATTATTTTTACATTACTTTTTCATAAATAGTTTAAAAGTATAAGATATTTCCAAATAAGAAATATCTTTTTTACAGGCATTAAAAAAGCCCGTTTCACGGGCTTTTCTGCAACGGTGAGCAATGTAAGCGTTGTGTCTATCCAACTCTTGTTTGCTCTTTGCTAGCTATATGTAAGGTCTTATCGTATCTTTTGCCCTGTCCCAAGTTTCCCTGTGGAGCGAGGAGATATTACGATTACCTTATGTACAGTTATAGCACATTATTTATTCATGACTAGTCTTGTTCACGTTTTTTTACAAATGAACAAAATACGATCTAACCTTAATATTTAAGGATTTTCTACCCCATTTGGATATTGGCGAGCGTCATCACAAATTGGATACCACTTCACTTGTGAATTGACAAAAGCATGAGAGATGACTGGCGTCGATATTTCTTCATTAATAAGTCCGACCCTCAGGCGTACCACTTCTGGCTGATTTAGACGTTCACTCCAGATCGGTGAACCGCAAGTTTTACAGAACACTCTCTTTTTATTAGGTGATGCAAAATAAGCCTGTAACAGGTTTTCACCCTGCACAATGTTTAAATCACTTTTTTGTACTTGAGTGATGGCAGCAAAAGCAGCCCCTTGTGCTTTTTGGCATTGCTTACAATGACAAACCATAATGGGATTTAATTCAGCATTAATGCTGAGTTGAACACCATTACAAAGACAAGAAGCTGTATAAATCATGATTTTACCTTTTTATTTTTATGGGATTTAGCTTACACCCACCCCTTTTTCAATATGATCTAAAATGGCACAAGAAGCCTGTTGGTCGCCACAGCAATCATCGGCAGAAGCCTGCAAAATATTAACCATTTCTTGTAGGTGGGCAATTTTTTGCTTTAATTCGGCAATGTGTTTGACGGTTAAGGCTTTCACCTCTGCACTATGCCGATCAGTATTTTTCCAAAGTGAAATAAGCTCTTTCATCTGTTCAGATGAAAAACCTAACTCTCGAGCATGCTTTAAAAAGTTTAAAGTTTTAAGGTCTGTTTCTGAATAGATGCGATAGCCAGAAGCAGAACGCTGAGCTGCTTCAAGTAAACCGATTTCTTCATAGTAGCGAATCATTTTCGCCGAAATGCCCGAATGTTTGGATGCCTGACCGATATTCATCTCACACCTCAAATATTAAATTTGGTTTAAGACCTGCTGTCATGATCTTAAACCAAAAGTTGATTTTCAGCACGCTTACTCTACTGGCGCATGAAAGCGTTTTAAACGTAATGCATTGCCTAAAACAAAAATCGAAGAAAGTGCCATCGCCCCTGCTGCAAACATTGGCGAGAGTAAAACGCCAAATGCTGGATATAGCGCACCTGCTGCAATTGGAATTAGGGCTACGTTATATACAAATGCCCAGAACAGGTTTTGACGTATGTTTCGCATGGTGGCTTTACTTAATGCAATTGCATTCGGTACCCCTTTTAAACTACCTGACATGAGCACAACATCAGCTGCTTCGATGGCAACATCTGTTCCTGTACCAATAGCTAAACCGACATCTGCTTGTGCCAAGGCTGGTGCATCGTTAATACCATCACCAACAAAAGCTAAGCGCCCATACTGTTTTTGCAGTTGGCGGACTGTGTCCACTTTGCCCTCGGGTAAAACCTCTGCCACAACTTCATCAATGTTCAGCTTTTTGGCAATGGCTTGTGCCGTATGACGGTTGTCTCCAGTAATCATTGCAACCTTTAACCCAAGCTGATGTAAGGCCTCAATCGCAGCATAGGTTGTTTCTTTAATTGGATCTGCCACGGCAATAATTGCTGCAAGTTGCTGATCGATAGCAACATAAAGCGGTGTTTTACCTTCTTCACCTAACTGAGCAGCAATCGCTTGGAATGAGCTGGTATCTAAACCAAGTTGGTGCATATAACGATCTGCACCAATTTGTACTTTCTGGCCTGAAACTTCCGCTTCAATACCTGAACCTGTAATCGAGTTAAATGCTGTTACTGGTAATAAGTTTAGGCCTTCACTTTCTGCTGCTTGAACAATCGCGAGTGCAATCGGGTGTTCAGACTTGGCTTCGACTGAGGCAACTAAAGTCAGCACTTGTTTGCGTTCAAAGCCCTGTTGCACATTAAAGTCAGTCAGTGTCGGTTTGCCTTCGGTGAGTGTACCCGTTTTATCAACTGCAACGACCTGCGCTTCTTGTAAAAGCTGCAAAGCTTCACCTTTACGGAACAAGACACCTAACTCAGCACCACGTCCAGTACCGACCATAATAGAAGTTGGTGTTGCAAGTCCCATCGCACAAGGACATGCAATAATCAGTACCGCAACAGCATTCACTAAACCAAAAGTCAGCGCAGGCTCTGGCCCCCAAATAAACCAAACCAAGAAAGTAATTGCAGCAATTAACATGACTACAGGCACAAACCACATAGTGACTTTATCGACTAAGCCCTGAATCGGAAGTTTAGAACCTTGGGCCTGCTCAACCATGCGAATAATTTGTGACAGTACAGATGAAGAACCAACAGCAGTTGCCCGAATGTTTAGAGTACCGTTTTGATTGACCGTACCCCCAACTACTTGTTGTCCAACTATTTTTTCAACAGGGACTGGCTCACCCGTAATCATAGATTCATCAATGTAGCTGTGCCCTTCAACCACTTCACCATCGACAGGCACACGCTCACCCGGACGGATTTCTACAATAGTTCCACTGACTACTTCAGCAACTGCAACTTCCACTATTTGTCCATCACGCTGAATGCGAGCGGTTTTAGGCTGCATGCCCACTAAATGTTGAATAGCTTGCGAAGTACGTCCTTTAGCTTTGGCTTCGAAATATCGTCCGAGTAAAATTAAACTGACAATTACAGCAGCCGCTTCAAAGTAAACATTGACCGTACCTTGTGGTAAAACCTGCGGCATAAAGGTTGCCACTACTGAAAAACTGTAGGCAGCCAAGGTTCCAACTGCCACTAGCGAGTTCATATCTGGTGCTAAACGCCACAGCGCTGGAATCCCTTTTTGATAAAAACGGCGACCTGGAAAAACGAGCACTAATGTGGTCAAAGCAAACTGTAAAAGCCAGCTATTGTATTGGCCAATGGTGTCCATGATCCACATGTGAAAAGCTGGAATGAGATGTGAACCCATTTCCAAAATAAACACAGGTGAGGCCAACACAATCGAAATGATCAAATCTTTTTTTAGCTGATCTAACTCTGACGCTTTTTTATCGAGTTGCTCATCTTGATTTTTTTCAGATGCTTTAGCGTCGTAACCTGCTTTTTTAACAGCGCGAATTAAGTCTTCAACATTAACTGATGCATCTGCTTGTACCCAAGCCTGCTCTGTTGCTAAGTTGACCGTAGCTTGTTGAACACCGTCTACTTTTTTAAGGGCTTTTTCTACACGTGCAACACAAGACGCACAGGTCATGCCCTCAATAGACAACTCCACTGGCGCAGCTTTGGGAACATCATAACCTGCTCGTTCAACTGCTTTAACCAGTGCTTCGCGCTGGATTGGTTGATTTGAATAAACAACCGCTTTTTCTGTTGCCAAATTAACATTGGCAATCTCTATATTTTCAACTTTTTTAAGTGCTTTTTCGACACGACCTACACACGAGGCACACGTCATGCCTTCGATTGGAAGTGTTTCACTATATGCTGGCAATTTTGTGGTTTTTGAGTCCATCAAACACCTCTGCAAATCTGCAAAATTTAATATTCTGTATTGAGCATACAGATTCCCATCATGGGAAGGTCAAGCATATTTTTTTAAAAATTTGGTCTTGACCTTACAATCATGACAAGGTTTAGACTCAGTGTTATCCAAACAAATATCTCATTCTTGATGGAGTATGAATATGAAACTACTTATTGAAAATATGACTTGTGGTGGCTGCGCTCGTGGAGTGACTGCGACGATTCAGGACGTCGATCCAAATGCAAAAGTAGATGTAGACTTAGCGACCAAAATCGTGACTGTTGAAAGCAGTGAAAGCATCGACAAAATTACCGAAGCACTTGAAGAAGATGGTTTCCCAGCGAAAGTGCAATAGTCGATAAGGCCTAACGTTTAAAGTTAGGCCTTTATTTTTGAGCTTGTTGATATTGACTCAAAGCTGAAATTTTTTAATTCGATAATCCAGTGCTGCCCGAGTTAGCCCCAATAAACGTGCCGCTTCAGACACATTATGATTTGCCTTTTTTAAAGCCGTTAAAATTAACTGCTTCTCGTGTTCTTCTAAATTAAACTCTGCCTGCAACAATTGCTCAAAGTCGGTTTCAACAACTACAGCCTGCTCTGGGTCATGCTTGATCTGTGGGAAAATGGCATTTAACTTAATCAGTTGCTGATCATCCGTTAATAAAACAGCCCTTTCTAATAAATTTTCCAACTCACGAATATTTCCCGGCCATTCATATTGCTGCATAAAAACTTTGGTCTTTTCACTTACACCCTGAATGGTTTTGCCGTACATTTTTTCAAAGCGACGAAGAAAGTGTTCAACCAATAAAGGAATATCTTCACGGCGCTCTCGCAAAGGCGGGATCTGTACTGGGAAAATATTTAAGCGATAATATAAATCTGCCCGAAATCGCCCTGTTTTTACAGCCTGCTCAAGATCTTCATTGGTTGCTGTAATTACACGGACATCTAAAATACGTGTCTGTGAATCTCCGACTCGCTCAAATTCACCTTCCTGCAAAATGCGTAATAGTGCTGCTTGTGCACGAGGAGAAAGCTCAATCACTTCATCTAAAAAAATCGTACCACCATTGGCTCGTTCAAACTTCCCCAAGCGAGATTGATACGCTCCTGTATAAGCACCTTTTTCTACCCCGAATAATTCAGACTCAATTAACTCTGGTGGAATCGCTGCACAGTTTACTGCAATAAAAGGTTGGTCTTTTCTTTGGCTATTTGCATGAACTCCTCGAGCAAAAGCTTCTTTACCAACGCCGGTTTCACCTTGTAGCAAAATAGAAACTTTCGAACCTGCTGCTTTTGTTAATAATGCACAGACCTGTTTATAAGATGCTGACTTACCCACAGAACTAAATAATTGGTAATCGGCTTCACTGTCGCTATAAATTGATTTTTTAAGTTCAAAAAGTTCAGCCTGCAACGCAATCAGTTCTTTTTCCATGGGTTCGGGAGACATGAACTGAATCAGTTCATCAGCATTTTCCCACTCTTCTAAAGGCTTACCAATAATACGGCAATGCTCATCGCCGCAAGCTTTACACTCTATTTCTTGATAAATAATGGTCATGCCCGTCGCAAAACTACTGTAGCCGCACGCATAACCCAGAAGCATCCAGCACGCAGGTTCATCACTTGGGCCAAAATGCTCTAAATGCACATCGGCTTCAAAAGAATTGAGCCAATTTAAATCGGCATAAAACTGTTTTTTATCGTGGCTTAAATTGAGCTGGTTGGCCTGTACTTGCACCATTCCACGAATGGCGTGCATTTGTGGACCCGCCATAAAAGCATCGTGTTCATTTAAATCGGGACGCATTTTTGTAGTAACTTCTGCATCTTTTAACCCAGCTTGATAACCTAAACGAATAAAAAAACGCTTGGTCCGTTCAAGCCCAATCATGTGCGCTAAGTCTTTACGCAAATATCCCATAATGCTGGTGTGTAAAAGCAGCATCCGATATTCATCAAACCAGATTTGGCCGTGGGCAGTATCAAAGTGCAATTTAGACAGCAAATCGTGAATTTCTTGCGGATGATCTGCGTATCGTCCCGTTGTATCGTATTTTACTCGAGCCATGAGTGATCTGTTTTAATCCATTAAACACATTTGGGTTTTATCTCATCTTATCGAAGAACCAGATAAATGTCCTAGTACCTTAAAGACATAACTTCATACTAAAAAAGTATTTCTAAATCTCTCCTTTTTAAAGCCTCAAACATTCTAAAAAGAAATTTTTACGGCCCTCTTCATCAAATCATGAATATATCTATTTCACCACTCAAAAAAATTAATGAAATGGTGAATTTTAAAAATGCTGCACTTTTAATATAAATTCTAAGTAATTGTTTTTAATTGTAAAAATAAAGTTGGCATAGCTTTTGTAAAGCTTATAGCGAGAGCAAGGAGCATTCATCAATTTCAAGACCATGTCTTGATGGAGTACAGCATGACGCAACCTCAAGTCGAAGCATTAACCAAATATATTCGAGTCACTGGCGACTTAAATGCAGAGTTTATTGAGTTCGATTTTGCCATTCACGACCCAAGTCTATTTGTGGAACTGGTTTTGCCTAAACATGCATTTAATGATTTTTGTAAGACCAATCAAGTGGTTGAAATGACCCAAGAACAGCAAGCTTTTAATGATGCTCAGGAAGAAAAATGGCGCTATGGCACTGAAGCAACCTTAGTCGGCACGCAACGTAATAGCAACGATCACGATGATCAAATGTAAAAAATATAAGGAGATAAAGCCATGACTTTAGAAATCAAGACATCAAATGTCGAACCTATTCGCCAGAACTACGCCTATATCGAAAGACGATTTGGTAGTAAGCCAGCAACTCGATATCAAGAAGTAAGTTTTGATGTACAGGCAGAAACTAACTTTCACTATCGTCCTTTGTGGAAACCTGAAAAGACCTTAAATGATAAAACCCATACTGCCCTGCAAATGCAAGACTGGTATGCATTTAAAGATCCACGTCAATTCTATTATGGAACTTATGTTCAGCACCGTGCGCGTTTACAGGACACAGCCGAAAGTAATTTTGCTTTTTTTGAAAAACGTCAGCTTGCAGAGCATTTGTCTGACGAAGTCAAAGCCAAGGTTATTGAATGCCTATTGCCATTTCGCCACGTTGAACAAACTGCAAACTTACACATGATGTCTGGCAGTGCCTATGGTTATGGCACCGTACTTACCCAAGCTTGTATTTATGCCGCGATGGATCATTTAGGAATTGCGCAGTACATCTCACGGATTGGCTTAGCTTTAGATGGCAACAGCGGCGACTCACTACAGCAGGCAAAACAGGCTTGGATGCAACATCCTGCATGGCAAGGCTTACGCCGTCTGTGTGAAGAAAGCCTCACCGAGCAAGACTACTTCAAACTCTTTTTATTACAAAATCTTGTGATTGACGGCTTTGTGACCGAGCTTGTTTATCAACAGTTTGATCAGTGGTTAGTGGGTCAAAATGCTCGTGACTTAGCCATGCTGACTGAATTTATGAAAGACACTTTAGGTGATTTACGTAAGTGGTCAGACACCGTCATTAAAACTGCGGCAGCAGAATCCGATCATAACAAACAGCTATTAAATGAATGGTTCACCCAGTCTTTAGCTCAAGTAAAAGCAGCCTTTACACCTTGGGCAACAGCAGCCTTAACAGCAGATGCAGTCGATCAAGCAGAACAAGTCGTGATTGATCGCGCAAAAAAACTCGGCCTACAACTAGAACTTGCAAATGCTTAAGGAGAAGCAACATGTCTAAAGTCTATCTCGCGTTACAAGACAACGATACTTCACGCTACATCCTTGAAGCGATTGAAGAAGATAACCCTGAAGCTTCAATTCAGTATTTACCCGCCATGATCCGAATTGAAAGTGAAACTGATTTGGTCATTAAAGCCGAAACCGTATCTGAAAAACTAGGCCAAGATTGGGATATCCAATCGTTACAACTCAACATGATTACGCTGGGCGGCAACGTCGAAGAAGATGACGATACTTTCCGCCTTCATTGGAATTAATCACAACATAGATGTTGTTTAACAAAGATTTAAGGATGATCAATCATGACAACTCAAACCAAAGAAACCAGCAAAAAGTTAAATGCTAAAGATCGTTACCGTGCATTAACCCGTGATCTGGACTGGGACTTTTCCTATGCTGACCGTAAAGATGCTTTCCCTTATGAAGAGTTTGAAGGCATCAAAATTACTGACTGGTCTAAATGGGAAGATCCATTTCGTTTAACCATGGATGCTTACTGGAAATATCAGGCAGAAAAAGAGAAAAAACTTTATGCCATTTTTGATGCCTTTGCTCAAAACAATGGTCAGATGAATGTCAGCAATGAACGCTACTTAAATGCGATCAAGCTCTTTTTAACGGCGGTGACTCCACTTGAATATCAAGCTTATCAAGGTTATGCCCATGTAGGCCGCCAGTTTGGTGGAATTGGAGCACGTATTGCTTCTCAGATGCAGTCGATTGATGAGCTGCGTCATGTACAGACCCAAATTCATGCCATGAGCCATTACAACAAGTTCTTTGATGGCTTTCAGGATTGGGCGCACATGCATGACCGCGTTTGGTATTTGTCTGTGCCTAAATCATTTTTTGAAGATGCCCGTTCTGCTGGCCCTTTCGAGTTTTTATTAGCGATTAGTTTTGCTTTTGAATATGTACTTACCAACTTACTGTTTGTTCCATTTATGTCGGGTGCAGCTTATAACGGCGATATGGCAACCGTGACCTTTGGTTTTAGTGCGCAGTCAGATGAAGCTCGTCACATGACGCTTGGTCTTGAAATCGTAAAATTCTTGCTCGAACAACATGAGGACAACGTACCTATTGTTCAGGAATGGATTGATAAATGGTTCTGGCGTGGAACGCGTTTGCTTTCAATTGTAGGCATGATGATGGATTACATGCTGCCAAACAAAGTGATGTCTTGGAAAGAAGCTTGGGAGGTTTATTTTGAACAGGCAGGTGGTGCGCTATTTAAAGATTTAAGCCGTTATGGCATTCGCATGCCGAAATATAGCGATGTCATTGTGAAAGAAAAAGAACATGTCTCGCATCAAGCATGGTGGATTTTCTATAACTTTGGTCATGCTGCTGGTTTCCACACTTGGATTCCAACCGACGAAGAAATGGATTGGTTATCGGCTAAATATCCAGACACTTTCGACAAATACTACCGTACAAAATGGGAGTTGGCTCGCAAAATGGAGGCTGAAGGTAAACGCTTCTATAGCGCAGGTTTACCGCAGCTTTGTCAGGTTTGTCAGATTCCAATGACCTTTACCGAAATGGGCGATGACCCGACTCAGTTTAGTTATCGCCATAGCATCTACCAAGGCGAACGCTACCACACCTGTTCAGATGGCTGTCATGACATTTTCGAACGTGAGCCTGAGAAATATATACAAGCATGGTTACCTGTAAATCAAATTTTGCAAGGCAACTGTGGTGGCGGTGACCTCGAAACCATGCTCCGCGATTATTACCGCATGAATGTCGGCGCCGACAATCTGGATATTGAAGGTTCACCAGACCAACAGCGCTGGAAAAAATGGAAAGGCAACGCAGCTTAAGCACAAGGAATTGTTCAGGCAGTCATCAAGCTGCCTGATCGGAAATAAGGAGATTGAACATGACTGTTCGCGCGATACACAACAACTATCAATTTGAACCGCTTGATCTGCAAAAAAATTACGGCGATCAATTCTTAATTTACGTAGGTTGGGATCAGCACACCCTTTTTTGCTCGGCACATGCCATGCTTGCCTCACCTCAACAAACTTTGGGACAGTTGATTGAGCAACAAATTACAGGTGGTTTTGCTCAACATCCAGATTTTGACAAAATTGATTGGTCAAAAGTGCAATACACCTTAGATGGTCAAACAATCGAACCAGAGAGTACAAAAACTTTGGCAGAGCTTGGTTTTGGTCATAAGTCATTACTTCGTTTCGTTACGCCAGAATTAAATGGCTATAACGACAGCTACGTTTAATTCGGAGGTGTGTCATGAGTTATCAAGTCACCATTGAACCGATCGGAACAACGATTGAAGTAGAAGAAGACCAAACCATTTTAGATGCCGCTTTACGTCAAGGCGTTTGGTTACCCTTTGCCTGTGGTCATGGCACTTGCGGGACATGTAAGGTTCAAGTCACCGACGGTTTTTACGATGTTGGTGAAGCCTCTCCATTTGCGCTCATGGATATTGAACGTGATGAAAATAAGGTGCTTGCCTGCTGCTGCAAACCACAATCCGATATGGTCATTGAAGCCGATGTCGATGAAGACCCAGATTTCTTAGGTCATTTGGTTCAAGACTATCAAGCGACAGTCATTGAAATAAAAGACCTGTCGCCAACCATCAAAGGAATCCGACTACAACTAGATTATCCAATTGAGTTCCAAGCTGGTCAATATATCAATGTCCAGTTCCCAGATATTGAAGGAACTCGTGCATTTTCAATTGCTAATTCGCCAAGTGAAGTGGGCATTGTTGAGCTGCATATTCGTAAAGTTGAAGGTGGTGCAGCAACGACTTATGTACATGAACAACTTACTACAGGTGATCAGCTTGATATTTCAGGCCCATATGGTCAATTTTTTGTACGCAAGTCAGATGATCAAAATGCCATTTTCATTGCAGGTGGTTCAGGTCTTTCAAGTCCACAATCGATGATTTTAGATTTGCTTGAGTCTGGAGATAGTCGCACGATTTACCTCTTCCAAGGAGCACGAGACTTGGCAGAGCTATACAACCGAGAATTATTTGAACAACTCGTAAAAGACTATCCGAACTTCCGTTATATCCCTGCTCTCAATGCACCAAAAGCAGAAGACCAATGGACTGGATTTATCGGATTTGTGCATGAGGCTGTTGCCGATTACTTTGAAAATCGATGTGGTGGACACAAAGCATATTTGTGCGGTCCACCAATCATGATCGACTCTGCAATTTCAACGCTCATGCAAAGCCGCCTATTTGAACGGGACATTCATACTGAACGGTTCTTAAGTGCAGCCGATGGCGCTGCTGGACAATCGCGTTCAGCTTTATTCAAACATATTTAAAGATAAATCGTTAAACCACCCACTTTTTCAAATGAGCTTTGTATTTGTAATTTAGAAAGCAAATACAAGGCTCACAGGAGTTCTGCATCCCAAATTTTTAGCTTAAACAGACTCAAACTTTTAAAGACCGTTAAGGAATAACATTTTTTAGTGACAAGCCAAACAACACAGAATAGGACATTCTATGAATAACAAAATTGCTGCAATCATATGTGGTGTAACCAGCGCCCTTTACCTTCCCTCTGCATTTGCGACAGAAAATGGCTCGGACTCTTTTGCTTTAGGTGCCGAAGGTATGATGGCGGGTGCCTTACCACCTGCTGGGGTTTATCTACTCAGTTATTATCAAAATTATCATGCATCAGAGTTTCAAAATGGTCCCGATCAGTTCCATGTTGATGTCAACGCCGTGGTTCCTCGGTTGGTCTGGATGACCGATCAAAAAATTCTGGATGGACAACTCGGGTTTTATGCAGCCCAGCCATTGGTTGATCTAAGACTCAAAGTAAATGGAATGGCTGACTCAAACCAAGGACTCGGAGACTTGATTTTGGGTGGTATACTCGGCTGGCATCAAGGAAATCATCACTGGATTGCAGCCCTAGAAACGGTACTTGGGACAGGTGAATACGACACTCCAAGTACGACACATCCAGTTGAAGCCAATCTCGGAAAAAACTATCACACCATTCGACCTATTCTTGCCTATAGTTATGCCAACGCAGCAGGTTTAGACCTTTCAACTAAACTGTCTTATAGCTGGAATACACGTAACGACGCGACCGACTATAAGTCTGGACAATACATTGCGGGTGACTATAGCTTAGGCTACCGCATTAACCCCAAACTCAAAGTTGCAGTTGAAGGCTATGCTTTTAAACAAACCACAGATGACAAAGTAAACGGAAGTGACATTGGGTTTAAAGGACAGGCTTTTGCAATTGGGCCAGGCATTCAATATGCCGATAAAAACTGGTCTATCGAAGCCAAATTTCTAAAAGAAACCGAAGCCGAATATCGTCCCGAAGGCCATACCAGCTGGCTAAAACTGACTTGGGCTTTCTAGAACCATTTAACGCATAGCTTCAACCTTTGAGGCTATGCACCTCCTTTATTTAAAAGTCGATACCATTTGAATCATCTATCGGGTTCTGATCAAGTGTAAAGACAGTCCGTTGATAAGGTATCCCTTCTAAGTCATAAACCTGATAAATACAATCAAACAATGACTGTAAATCTTCACTTCGGTCCATTGCCCGTGCTGTAATAAAAATTGGGCTGACCGCGCCGTTATCTAAAATCGGAATATAGTTTAAGTGTGGAAATCGAATGGTATCGGCACTTGCCGGAATAATACAGATCCCTTCTCCCGCTGCCACTAAGCCCAAAGCCAGTTGAATTTCTCGTATTTCATGCATATTTTTTGGAACCAAACTATGCTCGGCAAAAATATTCAAAAGCTGGGTCGAAAAATTGGGTTTCGGTGAAGTGGGATACATAAACATCTTTTCATCAATCAAGTCAGCTAGATATACCCCTTCCGTGCGCTGTGCAATTGGATGGCTGGTATGTGCAGCAACCACCAAACGCTCTTTACGTAAAAGAATTCGTCTCACAGCAGGATCACTAATTCTTAAACGTCCAAAACCGACATCAATACGTCCTTCTTTTAATGCCTGTAGCTGTTCAGTAGTACTTAACTCCATGAGCTGAATATTCAAATGGGGTTGCTGCTGACGAAATAAATAAATAATTCGAGGTAACAAACCATAGAGTAAAGACCCAACAAAACCAATGGTCATACTTCTTTCGATGAGACCAATACGCTTGGTCATACTTTTTATTTCTTCAGCATTCGACAAAAGTTTAACGGCGTGCTGGTAAAAGAAATGCCCTGCTTGTGTAGTTTGTAAAGGACGACTTCCACGCTCAAACAGTTGAATGCCAAGCTCGCTTTCCAGATTTTGAATCTGTCTACTCAAAGGTGGTTGAGCAATAAATAGTTTTTCGGCTGCCTTTGTAAAGCTCTGTTCTTCAACAACAGCCACAAAATACCGTAAATGTCTTAGTTCCATAAGTTTTCCATACCTTTAAGATATAAAAAAATGCAAATTCAGTCTTAGACACAGTTTAACCATTCTTTTAAGGTATATACAAGCAACAAACCGATGAAGTGATGAATTGCTTTGTGAACAAGCCTTCTTGCCAATCTTCCAGTTATTCATCTTCATCAATTCACGGTTAAACACCTAGCGCACTCATGCGCTTCATTGACAATATTAGGATATCAAGACCTTGTAGATCGTAGCTAAGGCCTTGGTGACTTCCACACTTTTGGAAAGTCGGAGAACGGACATGCCACGTATTCCTGTAATCAATACTAGCCATCTTGACCGTATTGATGAATTACTTATCGATAACATCGATACAGGTGAGTTTAAACTTCATCGCTCAGTGTTTACTGACGAAGCTCTTTTTGACCTCGAAATGAAATATATCTTCGAAGGCAATTGGGTTTACTTAGCACACGAAAGCCAAATTCCAAACAATAATGACTACTACACCACTTACATTGGTCGTCAGCCGGTCATTATTGCACGTAACCGTAACGGTGAATTGAATGCCATGATCAATGCGTGTTCACACCGCGGAGCACAACTTTGCCGTTACAAGCGTGGTAACAAAGCAACGTATACCTGCCCTTTTCACGGTTGGACGTTTAATAACTCGGGTAAATTACTCAAGGTTAAAGATCCAAGTGAAGCAGGCTATTCTGACTGTTTTAACCAAGACGGCTCACATGACCTTAAAAAAGTGGCTCGTTTTGAAAGCTACAAAGGCTTCTTATTTGGCAGCTTAAATCCCGATGTTCCTTCACTTGAAGAATTCTTGGGTGAAACCACCAAAATCATCGACATGATTGTTGATCAGTCTGAACATGGTTTGGAAGTTTTACGTGGTTCATCTACCTATACATACGAAGGTAACTGGAAACTCACCGCTGAAAATGGTGCCGATGGTTATCACGTTTCTGCTGTGCACTGGAACTACGCAGCAACAACTCAGCACCGTAAAGAAACTCAAGCTGCCGATAATATCCGTGCGATGAGTGCAGGTTCTTGGGGTAAACAAGGCGGTGGCTCCTATGGCTTTGAAAATGGCCACATGTTGCTTTGGACACAATGGGCAAACCCAGAAGACCGTCCAAACTTCCCGAAAGCAGATGAATACACCGAAAAATACGGTGAAGCGATGTCGAAATGGATGATCGAGCGCTCACGTAACTTGTGTCTCTATCCAAACGTTTATTTGATGGATCAGTTCGGTTCGCAAATTCGTGTACTTCGCCCACTTTCGGTCAATAGAACCGAAGTCACCATTTACTGTATCGCGCCTAAAGGCGAAGCACCCGAAGCTCGCGCACGTCGTATCCGCCAATATGAAGATTTCTTTAATGCTTCAGGCATGGCAACACCAGACGATTTAGAAGAGTTCCGTGCTTGTCAGGCAGGCTACGCAGGTATTGCCCTTGAATGGAATGACATGTGCCGTGGTTCAAAACACTGGATTTATGGACCAGACGATGCAGCGAATGAAATCGGTTTAAAACCCATGTTAAGTGGGATAAAAACTGAAGATGAGGGACTTTATCTTGCCCAACATCAATATTGGTTACACACCATGAAACACGCGATTGCATCAGAGAAAGAAATTGCTGATCAGGGAGAAACAGCATGAGCACTCAAGACAAAGCAACTTTAGAAAATATTGCTCAGTTTCTTTATCGTGAAGCTCGCTTTTTAGATGATGAACAATGGGATGACTGGCTTGAATGTTACGCACCTGAAGCTTCTTTTTGGATGCCAGCTTGGGACGACGACGATAGATTAACTGAAGACCCACAATCTGAAATTTCACTTATTTATTATCCAGACCGTCAAGGTTTAGAAGATCGTGTGTTCCGTATTAAAACCGAGCGCTCATCTGCAACCATGCCAGATACTCGCACAAGCCACAATATTGCCAATGTTGAAGTCGTTGAGCGCGACGGCGACAAAGTTACTGTTCGCTTTAACTGGAATACCTTGAGTTTCCGTTACAAGACAAATTATAGCTATTTCGGTATGTCACGTTATGTGATCGATTTTTCAGGTGATCAACCAAAAATCTTGAGCAAGTATGTCGTTTTGAAAAATGACTACATCAATCAAGTGATTGATATTTACCACCTTTAAGACATACCCCCTCAGTTAAACGGACTGTTGGCTGAGGGTAAAAGTTTCAAATATTTTGTAGGATACATGCCATGTCAAACCACAATATCGCACTTCAATTTGAAGATGGTGTTACACGTTTCATTAACGTAGCTCAAGGCGAAACCCTATCTGACGCAGCCTACCGCCAAAAAATTAATATTCCTTTGGATTGCCGTGACGGTGCATGTGGAACTTGCCGCGCATTTTGCGAATCCGGCAGTTATGACATGCCAGAAGAAACCTATATTGAAGATGCACTAACCCCAGAAGAAGCTGAGCAAGGCTATATTCTTGCTTGCCAATGTCGACCAACTTCAGATGCGGTATTCCAGATTCAAGCCTCGTCAGATGTTTGCAAAACTGCAATTCATAGCTTCCAAGGTACATTAGCTCGCGTTGAAAATTTATCAGACTCAACCATCACATTTGATATTCAACTTGATGAAGGTCAACCAGATATTCATTTCCTTGCAGGCCAATACGTTAACGTTGCAATTCCTGAAACTGGCGAAACACGTTCATATTCATTTAGCTCAAAACCGGGCAATCGTTTAACAGGCTTTGTGGTCCGTAACGTACCGAACGGCAAAATGAGTGAATTCCTGAGCAAAAATGCCCAAGCTGGCGACAAAATGACATTTACCGGTCCATTCGGTAGCTTCTATTTGCGTAATGTAGCGCGTCCAGTGCTGATGCTCGCAGGCGGTACTGGGATTGCCCCATTTATGTCAATGCTACAAGTACTCGAAGAGAAAGGTTCTGACCAACCTGTACGTTTAGTCTTTGGTGTCACCAATGACTTTGATTTGGTTGCTCTAGAAAAACTCAATGAGTTGCAGGCGAAATTCCCATGGTTTGAATATCGAACTGTGGTCGCAAGCCCTGAGAGTAACCATGAACGTAAAGGCTATGTCACTGGTCATATTGAAAGTGACTGGTTAAACGGTGGCGACGTCGATGTTTATCTATGTGGACCTGTTCCAATGGTAGAAGCGGTACGTGGTTGGTTAGAAACTGAAAATATCAAACCTGCTAATTTCTTGTTTGAAAAATTCTCTGCAAACTAATTCAAGGTGGAGAAGTTATCTATGTCAAACCGTCAAAGATTTACCAATAAAGTCGTAATTGTCACAGGTAGTGCTCAAGGCATTGGTCGTGGTGTGGCACTGCAAGTTGCAGCTGAAGGCGGACAAGTCATCATGGCTGACCGCTCTGAATATGTCGAAGAAGTTCTCAAAGAAATTCTGAGTTCAGGCGGTGATGCTGTCACGATTAATGCTGACCTTGAAACCTATGCAGGTGCGCAAGCGGTAGTTGCAAAAGCCATCGAACACTATGGTCGGGTAGATATCCTGATTAATAATGTGGGTGGTGCGATCTGGATGAAACCTTTTGAAGAGTTTTCTGAAGAAGAGATCATTAAGGAAGTGAATCGCTCATTGTTTCCAACGTTATGGTGTTGCCGCGCTGTGCTCCCCGCCATGATTAAGCAACAAGCAGGTGTGATTGTAAATGTATCTTCAATTGCAACCCGTGGTATTAACCGTATTCCCTACTCAGCATCTAAAGGTGGTGTAAATGCTTTAACGGCATCGCTTGCTTTTGAACATGCTAAAGACGGAATTCGAGTCAATGCCGTTGCGACTGGTGGAACCGAAGCACCACCTCGCAAAGTGCCACGAAATGCCAATCCGTTAAGTCAAAATGAAAAAGACTGGATGCAGCAAGTGGTTGATCAAACCATAGATCGAACATTTATGGGCCGTTATGGCACAATTCAAGAACAAGTCAATGCAATTTTATTTCTTGCATCAGACGAAGCATCCTATATGACCGGATCGGTTATTTCGGTCGGAGGTGGAGATCAGGGTTAGCCCTGATCTTTTTGCATGATTGGGTAAATAATATGATTTGCATGGAGGCAATCACACATGGCAACCCTGTTAAAGACATTAAAAAATGACTGGTCCATATCAGCAACAGTTGCGGGCTTTCTCGCGGTTTTAATTTCTTACTCAGGCCCACTGATTATTTTTTTCCAAGCTGCTCAGCGTGCCCATGTGTCCACCGACATGATGGTGTCATGGATTTGGGGAATTTCAATTGGTGCCGCCGTTTCAGGTATTTATCTTTCGATTAAATATAAAACGCCTGTCATAACCGCGTGGTCTGCACCGGGTACGGCCCTGTTAGTTACCCTATTTCCACACGTCTCGTTGAATGAAGCAATAGCCGCCTATATTACTTCTGCCATCGTTATTTTTTTAATTGGCGTTACAGGTTACTTCGACAAGTTACTGAAGTGGATTCCGCAAGATGTCGCTGCGGGCATGATGGCGGGTATTCTTTTTCAATTTGGTATTGGTCTATTTACCGCGTCTGATAGCATGCCTTTTATTGTCTTTAGCATGCTTATTGTCTTTTTAATTGCCAAACGTTTAATGCCTCGCTACACCATGATTTGGGTGTTAGCTGCCGGAGTTTTATTAAGCCTCATTTTAGGCAAAATGAATCCGGTTGATGTGAGTTTTAGTTTAGCTATTCCGCAGTGGATTAGCCCAGAATGGACATGGAATTCAACACTAAACCTCGCCGTTCCTCTCATTTTAGTCAGCCTAACCGGCCAATTTTTACCAGGTATGGCGATTATGAAACTCAGCGGTTACGACACCCCAGCCAAACCCATTATTACTGTCACCAGTATTGCCTCTTTAGCTGTTGCCTGTGTCGGCGGTATTACAATTGTACTTGCCTCAATTACCGCAGCTTTATGTATGGGAAAAGATGCACATGAACTGAAAGAAAAACGCTACATCGCAGGAATTGCCAACGGAATTTTTTATATTTTAGGAGGCTTATTTGCTGGCAGTATTGTCATGCTATTTAGTTTACTTCCTAAAGAGTTGGTGGCAGCACTGGCAGGTTTAGCTTTGCTAGGTGCTATTGCCACCAATATTTCTGTTGCCATGAAAAATGACAGTCAACGTGATGCTGCACTTATTACCTTTTTAGCTACCGCATCAGGAATGCATTTTCTTGGATTAAGCTCAGTTTTTTGGGGCATTTGTATTGGTGTAATCGCCCATTTCATTCTCACACCACGTTCAACTTCAGCCACAAATTAAGTTTTTTATCTAAGCACCCACTACTAAAATAAAGCCTCAATCGCCACATCAGGATGCAAATAATTCGCTAACCCTGATTAGGCGATTTTTTATTGAATATAGATTAAATTTCATTTTTATGATCAATTTCTAAAATAATTAAATAATAGACTTTAGTATTTTGTTTTTATATTTTCACTTCAATTCATAATATAAAATTAGCTATATTTTTAGCTGTGATTCTCCTCAATAAAATCTATAAAAAAGTACCTATAAAATCCTTAAAATTCTCACCATACAATATTTAACCCTATTTTAAACGCAACAAAAACACCCACAAAGAAAATAAAAATAAATTATATTTTTCAAATACCTAGATTAATTTAAGCACAATACCTTAAAGACATAAAGATATATCAATTAGGTTTTTGACTCTAATCCAATAACAAAATAGTTTATTAAAAAATAACGCAATGCTTCACAAATTGGAGGTGAAGAAAATGGATACGAGCAAGGTTAATATTAATGAGCTAATTGATAAAGCCAGTTTTACATCTTTTCATTGGAAAGTTTTAATCTGGTGTTTACTTATTATTATTTTTGATGGATATGATTTAGTTATTTATGGGGTTGCTCTTCCTCTGTTAATGCAGCAATGGTCATTAACTGCGGTAGAAGCTGGTTTACTCGCCAGTGCTGCTCTATTCGGTATGATGTTTGGTGCCATGATTTTCGGCACACTTTCAGACAAACTGGGCCGTAAAAAAACCATCCTGATTTGTGTCACCTTATTTAGCGGATTTACCTTTATAGGTGCCTTTGCCAAAGGACCAACAGAGTTTGCTATTTTGCGCTTTATTGCAGGCCTTGGTATTGGTGGCGTTATGCCAAACGTCGTTGCGCTTATGACCGAATACGCACCAAAAAAAATCCGCAGTACATTAGTAGCAATCATGTTTAGTGGCTATGCAATTGGTGGCATGACATCTGCTCTACTTGGCGCATGGCTGGTTAAAGATATGGGCTGGCAAATCATGTTTTTAATTGCGGGTATTCCCCTGTTATTGCTCCCACTCATTTGGAAATTTTTACCTGAATCTCTCACCTTTTTAGTGAAATCGAACCATAGCGAGCAGGCAAAAAGTATTGTTTGTAAAATTGCGCCAGAAACGCAGGTAAACGCCAATACACAACTGGTGTTAAACGAAAGCACAACCACAGATGCACCTGTCCGTGCGCTTTTCCAACAAGGCCGTACTTTCAGCACATTTATGTTCTGGATTGCTTTCTTTATGTGCCTACTCATGGTGTATGCCTTAGGAAGTTGGTTACCTAAACTCATGCTGCAAGCGGGCTATTCGTTAGGTGCGAGCATGTTATTCCTCTTTGCACTCAATATTGGCGGCATGGTCGGTGCAATTGGTGGCGGTGCTTTAGCAGACAGATTCCATTTAAAACCTGTTATTACGATCATGTTCATTGTGGGATCAGCAGCTTTAATTCTGCTTGGCATTAATAGTCCACAATTTATTTTATATAGCCTGATTGCGATTGCTGGTGCTGCCACCATTGGTTCGCAAATCTTACTCTACACTTTCGTTGCACAGTTCTATCCGACAGCACTTCGTTCAACTGGCATGGGCTGGGCATCTGGAATTGGCCGTATTGGCGCGATTATCGGACCAGTTTTAACAGGAGCCCTACTCACACTTGAGCTTCCTCACCAAATGAATTTCTTAGCGATTGCAATTCCGGGTGTGATTGCTGCACTTGCAATATTTATGGTCAATCTAAAAGCCTCTGTTGCTGCACAAACGCCATCAACTTTTAACCCTCAAAACACGCTTACCCAGCAGTAAACATAAATGCGCCGAGGACTGGCGCATCTTTTTGGAAATGGATTATGGAATTATTACACCGCTTTAAGCCACATGCTTTAACTTTCGCGACCTTAGTATTGATGTGTGGCAATTCATTCGCTGCAAATCCAAATCAGCAGCCCGAAGATGAATGGAAATTCACTTTAAAAAATGCCTATATCAATCGTAATTTTGATAATGATGCACTCAAAGATACGGGTAGCTGGTCTCAGGCAGCATCTTTATTTTATAAATCGAAAATGCATGACACCCCTCTGCAAATTGCAGATAAGCCCATTACGATTGGTGCCGATGCTTCTGTTCAATACGCTGTACGTCTAAGTTCAGACAAGCATGTTGCGGACACAGTTTTGCCTTTTAATAAGGAAACTCAGTCACAAGCATCAGACTTTTTAAAATACGGCGCCACTTTAAAACTAGGATATGACAAAACCCTTTTAAGTGTCGGTGAACTCTGGCTAGATTTGCCTGTAACGGCTGTGGATGCAAGCCGACAATTACTTGCCTCTTATTGGGGAACCAATCTTAAGTCGCAACTTTCAGATCAGCTTTATGCTGAAATTGGTCGGGTCGAAAAAGTCTCTCCACGAAATGAAGAAGACTTTAAAAAGTTTTCGTTCACTTCAAATGGCATTACTAAAGAATCTGATGGTTTAAATTACATTGACCTGCGCTATCAATTCACGCCGTCACTCAAGGGCGAATACTATTTTGGTAATCTAGAAGACCTCTACAACAAACACTATGTAGGGCTTGAGCATAATTGGAAACAACCTAATTTTGCCCTTACGTCTAAGTTTAAGTACTTCAATGCAAAAGATGATGGCAATACTTTTGATATTGATGCACAAAATATTGGGGTGCTAGAAACACTTAAAGTAAAAAACCATACCTTTGGTTTAGGCTACCAACAGATTATGGGTGAGTCGGCTTATCCATTACCAGATGGTTTCTTACCAGAGACGTATTTCATTAACTGGAACGCAACTGGATTCTTTAAAGAAGACGAAAAGTCTTACCATGTCATGTATGGCTATGACTTTAAAGATTATGTACCGGGCCTAAATGCGATGGTGAAATATGTCTATGGCCATGATTTTAAAGCAGCCAATGGTGAAAAAAACCACGAAACCGAATCGAATGTGATTTTAAATTATGCGTTTCAGCAGCCATTCTTAAAAGGCGTCGCTCTGCAATATATTCGAATTGATTACAACGTTAAACATGGCAATGACTTTGGTGAAGATCGTTTGTTTGTAAACTACACCAAAAAGTTTTAATCATTTTTGATTCAATTGAAGCGGGCTAATTTTAGTCCGCTTTATTATTTTCGACCCATAAAAAAACGCTCTTACGAGCGTTTTTAATTAATCTTGTAGCTTAAGCAACATGCTTTTGTACAACAATTGAGCCTACTGAATAACCAGCACCGAAAGATGAAATCACGCCATACTCGCCATTATCTACTTCGTGTCCTGTACGATGTAAAGCAATAATAACGCCTGCTGAAGAGGTATTTGCAAACTCATCTAAAATAATTGGTGCACGGCTTAAATCAGCTTCTTTACCAGCAACATATTTCAAGATTAGTTCATTCATGTTGGCATTCGCTTGATGTAACCAGAAACGCTTAATATCGTTTGCAGTTAACTGCATTTTTTCCAACTGCGCATTAATGATTTTTGCCACTAACGGACAAACATCTTTAAATACTTTGCGGCCATCTTGACGGAATAACTTGTCATCAACGACCGCATCTTCGCTACGGTTTAAGAAACCAAAGTTATTGCGAATGTTGTTTGAAAATTGAGTAAATAAATGAATATCTAAAATTTCAAAACCAGTCTTAGTCGTAGTCTCTTCAATAATAGAAGCCGTTGCAACATCACCAAAAATGAAGTGGCAATCACGGTTGCGGTAGTCTAGGTGACCAGAAGTAATCTCGACATTTACCAATAAAACACGGCGAGCACCTGAACGAATTGCATCAGCCGCTTGTTTCAAACCAAAAGTAGCAGCTGAACATGCAACGTTCATGTCGTAGGCATAACCTTGAATGCCAAGTGCCGACTGAATTTCAATCGCTACAGCTGGATAAGCACGCTGCATGTTTGAACATGCCAAAATTACAACATCGATATCTTCAGCAGTTACATCTGCATTTTCCATTGCCTGTTTCGCAGCAATAACACCCCACTCTGCTTGAAGTGAAAGTTCATCATTTGAACGTTCAGACAAACGAGGACGCAAACGATTTGGATCGAGAATACCTGATTTCTCAATCACGTAACGGCGCTTAATACCAGACGCTTTTTCAATAAATTCAGCACTAGAACCACGTAACTCTTCTAGCTCACCTGCTGCAATTTTCTCTGCATTCTCTTGGTTATATTGTTCCACATAAGCATTTAAACTGTCGGCCAGTTCTTCATTAGAAATGATTTCTGTTGGGTGAAATAACCCAGTACCTGTGATACGAATGCCCATGTAAAACTCCTAAAAAAATGAATAGGGTCTGTTAATCTTTCATTTATAAATTGCGTTGTAGGCTAAACAACAGCATAAACAGACCCCGATCTATCTTAACTGATTCCCAAACGATCCCATAACTTTTGCAGTCGAGTTGGCGAAATAGGCATCTTGGTTTTCATCGGTTGAGAAAATAAAGAAATGCGAAATTCTTCCAACATCAAATACAATTCTTTGATTTTTGGATCGTTTTTGAATTTAAACACCTTGTCCATCCATGGATCGACATCGTCAATTGCAGCATGATCTCGCTGTAGATTATTTGGCAATCGATCTAAACGCAATAGCAGTGCTTTTAAATAACGCGGGTATTCCTGCCAAAGATCGACTGGTTGACAGTAAACAAAATTACCAAGTGACATGAGATCTAACTGGTCTTCAATATCATCAATACTGCGTCCAAACACGCCTGAATCAAGTACTAAAAGCTGACGACGGATTTGCTGCCACTGAATATAAATATCACTTAATTGCTCAAGTGCTTGCTGACCATAACTCAAAAATTGCTTTTTGACCTGTTCGAGCAGTTTATTAAATTCATCTGCATTAATTGGCAGAGTTGTAATTGCCATTTGCAAAGTTGCATAGACCAACATCTGCTCAAGTTTAGCTTTATCGCCCAAAGGTGAGTAAGCTAAAGCAAGCGGTTTTGAAATCTGCTTTTTCAACTGACGAACCAAGTCACCAAGTTGCATGTGTACCAGACGGATAATGCCTTCACGATGCTGTTTAATGGCTTCAGCCTGATCATTAAAAGTCTGGATGACAATACCAGAGTCATCTTTAGCATCAGTTTCAGCAAAAGCTTTGGTCGGCACTAAAGCCTGATATTGTTTCACAACAACACCTGTAACCTTGTGTGAAGCCTCAAAAGTAAAGTTGTCAGGGAAGTTTTTAAACTCACCTTTTTGCTGTTTAACAGGACGATGCGTTTCCACACGACAACGTGCTTTTAGCTCTGGCAGATCACGACCTTTCGCAATCAATTTACCTTTTTCATCAATGACTTTAATGAACGGCACCAAATATGGATCAATGCGTTCAAACGAGAAATCTTTATCTGTAATTTGCTCGCCACGTAAGGCAAAAGCTAAATAACTAAAAATATGTTCGCGTAAATGCACTGCATCAATGCCCTGCATGAGCTTACGAGCTGTATCAGGAATAGGCACCACATTACGACGCTTGTCTTTAGGTAACGCTTTGAGTAAAGCCTCAATTAAGTCTTGGCGCCAACCCGGAATTCCCCATGACCAAATATTTTCATCAACCTGAGGTAGTGCCTGAACAGGAATCTGAACAGTTGCACCATCTTCGTCATGGCTTGGGTCAAAATGATATGTCGTCGCTAAACGTAGCTGCCCATTATGCAGATGATCTGGAAATTGCTGCGTAGTTGGTCGATCATTGAGCCAAAGCGCATCATCCTCAACGAATAAATAACGCGGATTATTTGCTTCTACCGTCGCGCGCCAGTCTTCAAAACTACGACGGCTTGCAATTTCTTCGGGAATTTTAGAGGCATAGAACTGATAAATTGTTTCTTCATCAACCACTAAATCACGGCGACGCAATTTATCTTCAACTCGCTCCACTTCTTCAAGTTTAAGTAAGTTGTGTTTTAAAAATGGTGGAACTGTACCCAAATTACCTGTGGTTAATGCATCACGTAAGAAAATCTCATGTGCAGCAGGCTGGTCAACTTTTTCAAAATTAATTAACCGTTTTGGTTCAATAATTAAACCAAACAAAGAAATTTGCGCGTAGGCATTTACGATCCCCGCTTTCTTAGACCAATGCGGTTCAAAATAGTGATATTTCAACAAGTCACGTGCAGCAAGCAAAATCCATTCAGGATCAATTTTGGCTAAAGTACGTAAATATACCTGAGACGTTTCGACCATCTCAAAAGCCATCACCCAAGAGGTATTGGTTTTGTGCAAAGTACTTGCCGGAAAAACTTTTGCCTTTTGCTGACGCACCGCCATAAAAGTATTTCGTTCATCAGTTTTATTGGCAATGAAAGAAAGTAACCCTGTCAGCAACGCACGATGCAAGTTTTCATAATTTGCATCTTTTTCATTAAAGCTAAGTTTTAAACCTTCTGCTAATTCAACTAATTGCTGATGCGTTTGTTTCCACTCACGTAAACGCAACCAACTTAAAAAATTCTCCTTAGCAAACTGACGTCGTTTATTTTCAGACATACTTGCTTCACCTTTAGGATTTAAAGTATCCCAAAGTTTCAAATAAAACAGAAAATCTGAATCTGCTTCTTTGAACAATGCATGCTTTTGGTCAGCCTGCATTTGTTTGTCTGCTGGGCGTTCACGAGGATCTTGAACCGCTAAAGCACTCACCACAATCAAGATTTCTTTGAGTACACCAAAATGTGCACCACCAATAATCATACGTGCTAAACGTGGGTCAATCGGCATACGTGCCATCATTTGCCCGACTTTGGTCAGCTCATTTTTCTTCTCGTTAAGTGCGCCTAACTCAATCAGCAACTTACGCCCATCATTGACTAGGCGGAAATCTGGCGGCTCAATAAAATCGAAGTTTTCTAACTCACCTAACCCTAAGCTCTGCATTTGCAAAATAACAGATGCTAAGTTGGTTCGTTTAATTTCAGGTTCGGTAAATTCAGGACGACTTAAAAAGTCTTCTTCGCTATATAAACGGATACACACACCCGGAGCAATACGACCACAACGCCCTTTACGCTGATTGGCCGCAGCCTGAGAAATTGCTTCAATTGGTAAGCGTTGTACACGAGAACGGTAGTTATAACGCGATATACGAGCAAAACCGCTATCAATCACATAGCGAATATTTGGAACCGTAAGCGCTGTTTCGGCCACGTTCGTCGCAATAATAATACGACGGCCTTTTCCACCCGGACTAAAAATCTTTTGTTGTTCCGAAACTGCTAAACGCGCATACAGCGGTAAAATTTCGGTATGTCTTGGCCCGTACTTTTGTAAGGTTTCCTGCAATTCTCGAATTTCTTGCTCTGTGCTTGAGAAAATTAGAATATCGGCATGTTCTGGATGACCTTTTGCTTCTGCATCTGCAAAGCATTCTTCTACCGCTTGTACAACTGCGCGTGGAAGGTTTTCTTCAAAATCATCAAACTCATCGTCATCACTGCCGCCAATATTCATTTCTGAAATTGGGCGGTAAAGCACTTCGACAGGATAACTACGCCCTTCTACTTCAAAAATAGGTGCGTCATTAAAGTAATTACTAAAGCGATTTACATCTAAAGTTGCCGAAGTCACGATAACTTTTAGATCTGGGCGTTTTGGCAGTAATTGCTTTAAATAGCCCATAATAAAATCGATATTGAGTGAGCGTTCATGCGCTTCATCAATAATGATCGTGTCATATTTAGACAAATAACGGTCATTACCTAACTCGGCAAGCAAAATACCATCGGTCATTAACCTTACGATAGAGTCCTGCGAACCTTGCTCATTAAAACGGATTTTAAAACCAATCGATTCGCCAAGCTTTTCGCCGACTTCTTCTGCAATACGCTGAGAAACACTACGTGCAGCTAAACGACGTGGCTGGGTATGACCAATCATTCCCGTTAAACCACGGCCCGCTAGCATTGCAATCTGAGGAAGCTGGGTGGTTTTACCTGAACCCGTCTCACCTGCCACAATAATCACCTGATGCTTTTGAATCGCATCAATTAAACGGTCTGCATATTGAGAAACAGGTAAATCCTGATTCAGTTTAATTTTAGGGAGACGTTCAAATCGCTGCCTTACTTTGGCATTAGATTGTTCAAATAATTTTTCAACCTCTGCTGTATTGGCTTTTTTATCTTTACGCAAACGATTTAAACGGTAACGATCTCTTGCCATCACCCACTGATCAATATTTAAATCATTCTGCACAGACAAATTTTCCTGAAAATACAACAATCCTCTATTTTACGCTCTAATGACCATAAGGTAAAACAGTTGGTTTTTTATATATTTTTAATTTTTTAAAATTTTACCCTTGAATTTTGATTCACTAGACTTCATGTTGTTAGGCAAGTTTCTTTTACGATAACTGTCATTTGATTTACATGTTTTTGCAGTCAAATCGAATACAGTGTGTGGGGACTTAAAAATCGTAAATTTATCACTTATTCGATTTTCCGATTTTAGTCATGTAAAAATACTATTTCCCCAATAAAGAATTTTTATTTATTCTACATCTCGTAAACAAGTTTAAATATAAACCTCAATCATGGAGACAATGATGAGCTTGATTAATACTGAAGTTAAACCATTCCAAGCAACTGCTTACCACAACGGCCAATTTGTTGAAGTTAACGAAACTAACCTTAAAGGTAAATGGTCTGTTGTATTCTTCTATCCAGCTGACTTCACTTTCGTTTGTCCAACTGAACTTGGTGACTTAGCTGACAACTACGCTGAATTCCAAAAACTTGGTGTTGAAATTTATGCTGTATCTACTGATACACACTTCACTCACAAAGCTTGGCACGACACTTCTGAAGAAATCAAAAAAATCCAATACCCATTAGTTGGTGACCCAACTTGGACTCTTTCTAAAAACTTCGACGTTCTTATCGAATCTGAAGGTTTAGCTGACCGTGGTACTTTCGTTATCGATCCAGAAGGTAAAATCCAAATCGTTGAACTCAACGCTGGTGGTATCGGCCGTGACGCATCTGAACTTCTTCGTAAAGTAAAAGCTGCTCAATACGTACACGCTCACCCAGGTGAAGTTTGCCCAGCTAAATGGAAAGAAGGCGAAGCAACTCTTGCTCCATCTATCGACCTAGTTGGTAAAATCTAATCTCTTATTAGATTTTAAAAACTCAAAGAACCATCCTTCATCGGATGGTTCTTTTGTTTTGAATAAGCACATCACATTTTCTACTGATACTTTTACAATTATGCCCTTCCCCATTACATGAAGTTTGAGTAATGTCGAATAAATAACCGATGTTTTTTGAGCTTAAGTAATATGAAATAAAAGGGGAAAAATTTATGGCGAATACTGTGGCAGTCACTTCATGGAAATACAATGCGACTTCACGTCATCTAAAAATATTTTATAGCGATGGTTCGGGCGAACTTTATCATCCTGTACCAGAATTTATTTATGACAACTTATTACGATCAACAGACAAAACTGCTTTTGTACATAAATATTTAGAATTCGACTTACACTTTACTCGCCTATCTTTAGTGAATGCTTCATAACATAATAAAATAAGGCCTGCGTTAAACAGGCCTTTATGAATCAATAAATCAGATTTTTAAATGGCTTACCTTGCCACTACAATGCATAAACCAGCACCTACAGGTAAAATACTGCTCATAAAATTTTCATCTTTTTTAATTAAAGCTAAGAATGAGCTGACTTCAGCCGCATGAGAAATAACATTATCAATAATGAGTACGCCACCTTTTGGCTTCATTAAACGTTTTAAATCTGGCCAATAATTCTCGTAAGCAGGTCGCTCAGCATCTAACAAAATAAAATCGAAAGTTTCCTGAGTTTCTTTTAAGTAATCGGCCGCATCTCCCACCCAAAAATCAACCAATTCATCTAATGCCAGTTCAGTTGCATGGCGTTTTGCTTCATTACTACGCTTGGCATCAATTTCAAGCGTGGTTACTTTTCCATGAGTAGCTTGAGCAGCCTCAGCAAGCCATAAAGTAGAATAACCTGTGGAAGTCCCGATTTCTAAAATTGATTTGGCTTGCTGCATTCGAATAAATTGCGATAGTAATTTTGCAGACTCCGCCTCAATATTACGATACCGCAGCAAACGATCTGTCTGTTGCGCATCATGTCGTTTAAAGGTGTCATATAAATCGGCAACTCTTTGTAAGAAAAAAGTATTTGGCATATATTCACCCTTTAAAATCGTTATTTTATATGACAGCCGTTTGAGTTACGTACTTTGAATTAACTTAAAACGCGGCACGATACTTCCATCAGCCATTTGAACCGTTTCTGTAAACATATCTAGAGGACGTACCCAAGTTGAATAGTCACCATAAAGACACTGATAAACGACTAACTCTTCTTCAGTCTCACTATGTTTTGCCACAGAAAAAACTTGATAGAGATTACCTTTATAATGCTGATAAATGCCGCGTTGCAATGACATGAAAGTACCTTTTAATGTTATGACATAAAATCTTTACAGCCATATAACATATATAAATTTTTAAATACTTTCACTTTAAAATAGTACAAAAGATAAAAAAGCGTATTTTAGAGATAAATTATTGATCTTATTTATGAATGTTTTCAATAATTCAAAAAACCGATCAAATATATAAAAACATACTGTTTTACCTATTTTATGTTTTCACGTACTATGCATCTATTGAAAGAATTTGGATGCATTGGAGTAAAAAACAGATGTTAGATCAAAACATTAAAACTCAATTAAAAGCTTACTTAGAACGTTTAGAAAGTCCAATCGAATTAGTTGCTGCTTTAGATGAATCAGATAAATCAGCTCAAATTAAAGAGTTGGTGAGTGAAATCGCTGAGCTTTCTGACAAGGTGACTGCCCGTTTTGACGGTAACAATACACGTCGTCCAAGCTTTGGTGTGGCTAAAGCAGGTGAACAGCCTCGTGTGTTCTTTGCTGGCTTACCAATGGGCCATGAGTTTACGTCTTTGATCTTGGCACTGTTACAGGTGTCTGGCTATGCACCTAAAGTGTCGGATGAAGTGCTTAACCAGATTAAAGGTTTAAACCTCAAAGCAAACTTTGATGTATTTGTATCACTCAGCTGTCATAACTGT